>JAKEGM010000052.1 GCA_022615575.1 Planctomycetales bacterium | reverse complement strand
CAAAGCGACCTGCCGAAACTGTATATCCCCAAACGCGAAAACATCATCGGTATCGACGAAATCCCGCATCTCGGCTCCGGAAAACTCGACATGATGAAACTTAGACAGATTGCAAAAGAACTCATAGTCAAAAAAGAAAATAACAATGAAAAAGGTATTTGAAATATTGTTAAAGTTTTTCTTGCGAATCTTACTCTTTTTGTTTGGACAGAGTGGTCCCATTCTAACTTTTGTACTCTATGAGCTTGGAGCAAATTGGAAAGTCGATCCGATGCACTATCTACTACCGATCTTCATCGGCTATATAATTTCTGTCATAATTGCAGTGATTGTGCATTTTCTGGTCAAGAATTCTGGAATATGTATTTTGATTTCAATAGGGTTCTGTCTTTTAGCATATCTGCTGCTGTCGATAATTTTTGTGTTTGATTTATCCAATCCTGAAGAACGGATGTGGCTATTGGTTGGTTTATTTTTTATATGTGTCAATTGCTTTCCTATGGCATTCTCTGCTTCCGTTTCGACGATCCTGTCAATTTGTTTTGATGTTTTTTTAAGGAGTTAAACAAATGGAAGGTTTTTTTGCGTTATTGATTCTACTGGGAATCGGACTGGTCATTGCCGGGCCGGTGGCGGTTATTCTGTCGATTGTCTTATTCAATAAGCTGGGCGATATCCAGCGTCGGCTCAATAAGCTGGAGGGCAAAACCGAATACGGCGTCTATGGCGTCGAACGCCCAAAGCCCGTAACATACGAGCGTAAAGAGCCGGTCTGGAGCGGCCAGGCAGCGGCATTCAAGCCGGCTGTACCGCAAACGGAAGCACCTGTCCCGCCTGTGGAAATACGACCTTTCCAACCTGAAAAACTTATGCAGGAAAAGCCCGCCGGACCGACACCCTCGCTTGTGGATATCCAACAGAAGGAACGGCGGCCGGGGATTGTGGACCAGGCGCCGAAACCGCAGTCGGTTCCGCCGACACCGCCCCAGTCCCCCGTATGGCCGCCGTCACGGGAGATTGCTGCGGCAGTGGAAACCGTTAAACAGAAAACAGAGGCCGTCCGCAAGATGGGATGGGAATTGAAGATTGGAACTACGATTGCCCTGGTAGTGGGGGCGATTCTGGTTATCGCGGGCGTGGGCTTTTTCCTCAAATATGTCTATGAACAGGCCTATTTGGGTCCGGCGGCTCGAGTACTGATGGTAGCGTTCGGCGGCCTGGCCGCTATTGTGATAGGCGAGGTCACGCGAAGACGGGGGTACGAGATTGTCGCCAAGGGAGTCGCGGCGCTGGGTTTTGCGCTGCTGTATGCGGCGGTTTTCAGCGGCAGCCGGGTGTATCAGCTTTTCAGCGTTGAATGTGCCTTTGGATTGTCCATGGTTGTTACGGCCGCAGCGATGACCTATGCGGTCGTTCTCAATGAGGTATTTATCGCGTTTTTGTCTCTGCTGGGCGGCTACCTGTCGCCGGCCATCATTTCCACCGGCCAGAATCTGCCGATTCCGTTGTTCAGTTATATTCTGGTGCTAAGCGCGGGCGCGCTGGGCTGTGCGATGTTTCGCCGCTGGCGGGCGGTCAACTGGATCGCCATGGCGGGAACGTACCTGCTCTATGCCGCCTGGTTCGAGAAGTTTTACACAACCGAGCAATTGCCGACAGGGCTGTTCTGGCTTAGCGTATTTGGCGGCATCTACCTCCTGCAGCCGGTGCTTTACGGCCTGGTGCAAAAAATAACCGCTCGGAAAGAGGATGTGGTTCTGGTGGTGGTCAACAGTATAGCGGTATTCTTTTATCTGTGGCAGATGCTGCATGCCGGCTATCGGAGGGAACTGGCGCTGGCGGTTGGCGCCCTTGGCGCTGTGCATCTGATACTTATTATGTTTGTGACGATCCGATGCAGGGAGGATGACGGATTGCAGGCGGCGCTGGGCGTATTGGGCAGCGTATTGATTGCCGCGGCAATTCCTCTGTATTTTGCCGCCGTGCAGCCATCATTGGTCGGCTGGTCGGTCGAGGCGGTTGCCCTGACCTTTGTCGGCATCCGCTACAAGAGCTTATGGACCAAGGGGATGGCGGTTCTGGTGGCCGCTGTCGCCTCGGCGGGGCTGTTCTATCACCTGCCGCTGCACCCGGACGGCAATTTTCGACTGATTTTCAATGCTCCTTTCGGCACGTGGCTCTGGGTATCGTTGTCTATTATTGTCTGCCATGCCCTCTGGCGGTTTATGCTGTCGGCAAAGGACGAAGAAGGCGCACTGCTGGCTCAGGTTTATTTTGTCTGGGGCCGGCTGCTTTTTGCGGTGGGCTTAGCGCTCGAGTGGGATGCTCATTGCGACTGGCACATTGAGTATCTCAAGCAGGGGCAGGCATATTTCCTGATGGGCTTGATGGTGATCGCCGCGCTGTTATTTATCGGGTTTCTGGTTCGCCCGCTCTGTCCCAAAGGCGACTTTGTACGAACGGTCGGGGCAATGACCGCCGCGGCCGGTTCCATTTTTGTCGTGATGGCCATGAAGGGCGTTTATTACTATCCCTTTAAGCTGTTTGTCAATGTGCCCTTTGCCATTGCCGCGGCGTTTACCGCCATCCTCTTCTTCGGCGCATGGCGGGTTCACCGTACTGTCGGCGACAGCCCCCCTCAGCGGCAGATTCCCGGCGCGATGGTGGTCATGGGCCTGATTCTGATATTTATCCTGCTCAGCGAGCAGATGTATAGTTACTGGTACTGCCGGAACGAGTACGGTGTTGGGCGGGTTGCCGGCTGGAACACGCTGGCGCATCAGTCGATGTTTATTTCCTGGGCGGTCTATGGGCTGGTGATTCTGGCGGGGGGGATTCGATTCGATAAAATGGCGGTCAAAGGGCTGGGGATGCTGGCCGCCGGACTTTCTGCGGCGGGGCTGTTCCTGCATGTACCGCTGCATAACAACAGCGATTTTCAGTTTGTTGTCAACATGCCGTTTATCACATGGATTTGTGTCGCCGTGGCGATTTTGATGGGACATGCCCTGTGGCGATTGATGCGGCCGACAAAGGAAAACGAAAACATGCTTGCTGCGCAGATTTATTACACCGCGGGCGGCCTGTTGCTGGCGCTGGGATGTGTGCTGGAATGGTACGCCCATTGCCGATGGCAGATTCCTCAACCCTACCCCGGCAGGGCGAATTTTATGCTGGGTTGTATTATTATCTGCATCGTGTTCGTATCGACATTTTTAGCCCGGCCGCTGCCCCCGAAGGGGCTGCTTGTAAAAACAGTCGGATTGTTGGCGGCTCTGGGCGGGGCGATTTATACTGGCTATGTGATGACTCAGGATGTGTACTATCAGGCCTTTAAGCTGTTCGTCAATGTGCCGTTCGGAGTTGCGATGCTGTATGCGGCCATGCTGCCGCTGGCCGGCTGGTATCTCCGGCGGCTGGACAAAAACGCCCGCAAGCCGTCAAAAGTGCCTTCGTTGCTGGTGCTGGCCGGGCTGATTCTGATCTGGGCGCTGCTCAGCGAGCAAATCTATCAATTCTGGTATTGCGGACATGCATACGGCAGCATCGGGGATAACTGGCGGTTCCTGGCGCAGATGTATATCTCGGTGTCGTGGGCGATTTACGCGGCGATTCTGCTGGTCATCGGCTTTGCGTTGCGCACCCGCGGCATTCGCTATCTGTCGCTGGTCATCTTTGCGGTCCTGCTGGCCAAAATCAATCTGGACCTGTGGACGCTGGGCACGGAATACCGCATCGCCACATTTCTGACCACGGGCCTGATTCTGGTCGGTGTGTCCTTCCTGTACCAGTTTTTGAAAAAGAAGGGCTTCTTTGAAACGCTGGAAAATAAAAAAATCGAGAGTGCCGAAATCCGATAACGAAAGGAGCATTTCATGAAAATTCAAAATATTCTGTTCGCGGCGGCCGTGTTCGTAGGGACCGCCGGTCCAACCCTGTTGGCGCAAAGCGAGATGTATTACTATCTGCCCCTGCGGCAGGTTGAGATTCAGGGACAATGGCCGGATCAGGGGAAAACTTCAGCGAAGCAGTTGGAATGGCCAGGCAGGCAATATCTCAAATACTACATGCCGTATGCCGTCAGTGATAAGGGGGAAGAAATATATTTGGATTTTGGCGGTGCCGTCAATGCGGCTCGGTTGAACCGGTTTGACCTCTGGCAGGTACAGTCCATTACACAACTGCTGGACAGTACCCATCTTGCAGTCAAAACAGAGCGGGATGTGCCGCCCGCCGGAACGGTGTATCTTCCCAAGACCGACCTGAGCGGAATGGTTGCCGTAAAATTTACGATTTCAAAAGACGCCGCAGGCAGTGAACAGGAGGCGGCAAAGCGCAAGTTTTATACGGCGATGAAAAACCATTATGATTTTCTGCAAGGCAATGGATTTGCCGGTGCGGCGTGGTTTCGCTACCGTGCCGGCCATGCCCGACAGATGCCTGAAAAAGACGGGTCCATTGAACCGAATGAAATTCAGCAGGGCGGACAATTCACCGGGCTTGATCCTATTGAAGAGAGCATGTCCCTTTTCACCGGCCAGAAAGCGGTTAGTGAGAATATCCAGCTGGACCGCACCCTGCAAACACGCCTCAGCGAGCCGCAGACAATCGATATTTCATCAATCGAAGGCATTACAACCGCTCAAATCGACTGGAAAACGCTGACTGAAGGAGTCGATGTTGTCAAAGACCCGCTTGCCCGTTATATCCCCGCTGACCAGCACGCGGTTTTTTATCCAACCTTCAGGTCGATGATGGAGGCATCGGATGAACTCAAAACCTCCAGCCGGTCCCTGCCGGCGTTTGGGTTTGCCGCGAGGAACATTGAACAATACGAGCAGCAGATGTGCGTCTGGCTGGACGGCTGGTCGCGTTTCTGGGGACCCAAAACCATCCGCGGTGTCGCCTTTACCGGCTCCGATCCCTACTGGGATACGGGAACCGATTCGGCGGTTTTGTTTGATGCGGTGACAGCTTGGCTGGTGTATTCGAATACGGAATCCAAACAGCAGGAGGCGCTCAAGAAAATCAAGGACGCCAAAAAGATGACCGGTGCCGTCGAGGGCATTGCGTATCAGGCGGTGGTCGCGCCGGATCGGGCGGTCAGTTCGTATCTGGCGATAATTGACAATGTCGTTGTGGTAACGAATTCGCTGGCTCAACTGGAAAAAATCGCTCAGACGGCCAAGTCCGCACAGAAATCCGTTGCCGCTCTGGACGAATACGCATTTTTCCGAAGCCGTTATCCGATGGATGAAGCAAGGCAGACAGCGTTTCTGGTGATGACAGATGCGGCGATTCGCCGCTGGTGCAGTCCCCGCTGGCGGATTGGTGCGGCCCGCCGGACGATGATTGCGGTGATTCTGTCGCAGCTGCAGGCCGAGTATCTGGATAATCCGGCTGAATTTGACCTCCGGAAAGCACAAAAAACGGCACAAAATTGGGCGCCGGACATCGGAAACATTTCGGTAACCGAAGCGGGGATTACGTCGTCGGTCTATGGCAACCTGCGGTTTATGACGCCGATAAGCGAACTTTCGGTCAAAAAGGTCAGCGAGCAGGAACGCAGGCAATATGAGCGCTTTCGGGAAAGTTATCAGCGCCAGTGGCGAACGTTTTTCGACCCCGTTGCCGTCTCCATGCTGCTCAAGCCGGATGTTATGGATATCGACATGACAGTGCGGCCGCTGATTGCCGCCAGCGAATACCGCGAATTTATGCAGATTGGCGGCAAAAACACCCTTCAGCCAAACGACGGCGATCCCCATCCGCAATCCATCCTTCAATGGATACTGGCGGTTGATTCGGATTCCGAGCCGCTTCGTATGGCCGGCGGCTTTACCCGCCCGATGATAACCGGGCTGGAACCCAATACAAATCCCCTCGGCTGGCTGGGACGCTGGATTACGGTGTTTGCCGATGAAAGCCCGTTCTGGGATGAGTTGGCCGAACATCTCCGCCGCGCCGCTCCGGAGTCAGAATCCTTTGAATATATGGAACAAAATCTCAACCGCCTGCCGCTGGCTGTGGCGATGGATGTTAAAAGCCCTGCTAAATTGACTCTTTTCCTGGTCGGCTTGCGGGCCTTTATTGAGCAGACCGCGCCGAATATGACGATATGGGAAACGCTGACGCACCAGGAACAGCCGTATGTAAAGGTTACAATGAGGTACCGCCCCAACGCCCCGAATCCGCCGTCGGTATATTACGCCGCTCTGCCGGAGTGCCTGATTCTGACGCCGAATGAAGACCTTCTCAAACAGGCAATCGAACGCAGCGGCGCGTCGCAGGCGCCCGGCGAGAAAGGCGAAAAACCGCTTGCCCAGTGGTTGGGCAAAAACATGTCAGTGCAGGCAAATGAAAGAGCTTGGACGGTCATTGAGAAGATGGTCGCTGGCGGTTACAGCCGCTACCTTCAGGGCCAGTCGTGGAATAATCTGCCGATTCTGAACGAATGGCACGGACGGAAAGAAAAACTGTCCGAACTTGATTTCCACAAGCGGTACTGGCATACGGAGCTGACCTGTCCCGGCGGCGGCCAGTATGTCTGGAATCAGGAATTTCATACCTTTGAGTCCACGGTGTTTGGTCATCCGGCACAACCCAGGCTGCCCGTCCAAATCCCGACGCCGTTGACGAAAACCAAAAAAGTTCAGTTTGGCATCACCTTTGAGGAAGACGGCCTTCGCGCCAAGACCGTCATAGAACGACAAAAATGAGAATGTTATGGAGTAATACGCGGCCTGAAAGGCCGGAATACCTTAGCCCGGCCCAGCGGGCTGGGTGAAGAAGCCACCCGCCTCACTGTCGCCCTGAAAGGGCAGGATAAAAAATGGGTGTCTATATCTTCTTTTTTAGAGCATTTCGACATGAGGCATTGAAATCCCGAAGGGATGAAAGACAATAGCCGGGGGTGAAACCCCCGGGAAAGATGCTCTTTAAATGATTTAAGCCCCAAAGGGGCGAAAGAGACAACTCAGAGATGAGCGTTATGAGAAAAAATCGTTGGCTGATGTGCGGCATCGCTTCTGGCCGAAGGCCGAAGCGATGGGCATATCTGTTAATGCTGCTGTTCTTTTGCGGCATTGCATGTGCCGATTTTGATGCCCGGCAGGAAGTCATCAAATTGATGGAAAACGCCGGGATGAAAAAACTCCTCGAAGCCCCGGTGACAATTACTGAATCGGCGTTCGGGGTATTGTCCATCGCCGATGAAGGCATTTTTGCCATTCAGCACGAACTGCTGACGCCGGAGGTTTCCGCCGAGCCGAATGTCGTTATCGTTCCCGGCATTGCGATTGTCCCGTCGGCGGATAAATTGGTCGTCATTACCCACGGCTGGCTGGACAAGGGTGAAAAGGATTGGCCGAGCAAAATGGCCGAAGCAATTAATGAACGGGTTGACCCCAACGAGTGGGTGTGTGCCTCTTATGACTGGCGGGGCGGGTCGGTGGTCTTTACGTCCGTGCAGGCCGCCCAATATGCGCGGGATATCGCCGGCCCGCGCCTGGCGGCAGCCCTGCTCAAGCTGGACCGGCCGTTTAAGCATGTTCACCTGATTGGCCATTCGGCCGGGTCGTGGGTGATTCAGTCGGCCGCCGGGCAACTCGCCCACAAGTACCCGGATGCCCGGTTTCACCTGACGTTTTTGGATGCGTATGTGCCCGAAGAGTGGGATGCAGAGGAATTGGGCTGGATATTTGAAGACCCCGACCGTCAGAAAAATCAATGCTGGGCCGAGCAGTATTACACCAGGGATATCACCTGGAAGGTAACCGAGTACAACCTAAAACAGGCGCACAATGTGGACATCTCGGCTCTTGACCCGCTGATTGTCGAACACGAATTTCCCTACCGCTGGTACATGGCGACGATTACCGGCAGGTACGACCGCTGGGACGAGAAAAAAGAACCCGTCATCACCTGCTCTGGCGATATCGACTACGGCTTCGCCCGCGCCCTCGAATCCGGCACAGACAACTGGACCCAATCCCCAAAATTGCCAATGCACAACAAAGCTGTGACAATCAAAGCAAAGGATAAATAGCCGCCAATTACGCAACTGTGTATGCGGACTGAGGGAATTGTCGATTATTCGATCAGATATTTCAGGGTTACGACGGCTTTGATGTCTTTTTCGATGGTACTGGTGTCATAAGTGCCCCAGTCGGATACATCGGTTGAATCGGGCGTGGTGATTTGAAAAATGCCCTGTTGGGCTTCGACGAGTTTGCCGACCTTGCCGCCGCTGTTGTCTGCCATCAGGCGGGCGCGTTTATAACCGTCGTTAGTGGCCTCCGCCAGCAAGTCCATCTTAATCTTAGCCAAATCCGTAATATAATATTCGGGTCCGTAGATGCTGACTTGAATGCCTTGGGAAAGCAGCCCCCCGATTTCCTTGGACAAGGCCTCGATCTTCTGCACATCGCTGGAACTGATTTTGAATTGCTGAGACAGGATATAATAATCGATTTCATTAGTGTTTTTGCCGTCATTATTTTTTTTATAAACCTTTTCAAGGTCAACATTATCGGCGGTTAAGAGAATCTTTTGGGCCCCAACCAGCGACCGCAGCTGGTCAGTTTGTGTCTGAAGTGTTTTATAGGCGTCGGCAATTAAAACGGCCTGTACCGCAATTTGGGCGGACAAGGAGGCCTTGTCGGATACCAGCCGCTTTTGGGCCGAACCTTTAACCGTGATGACCTTTTCCCTTTCCAGCCGCAGATAAAAACGCGATAGTGTGTACGAGGAACCTATTAAACCAAGGGCCAAAATCAATGAAGCGGCGGAAATTTTAAGGGAGTTGTTCATCAGGAGACCCTTTCTGGTCAATGTGTCTGTAACCGTTTTCTGTGGTTTTCTATCGTCACAACGGTCAAAGATTCTTCACTGTTTTCTGGTAAAAAAATGAACCATTGCACCAGGGGGCAGTATCTTTAAGGTAGGCGGCCGGGAAAGGATGGATATCTTTTTGATTTTTCTCCAATCTTGTTTGACGGCCCCTTGTTTTTTGATACTATTGGCCCCGTTTTGCCGAAAGACATAATAATAAGTATCTTGCAGGCATGAATGTGTGTTATGGAGTGACCGTGAAACCTGGGGTTGTGTGGTGTGTCATCCTGTTCATTTATGTTCTTTTCCTGTCGCCCGTTGCGCAGAGTCAGGAAGACCCGGCGACCGCTGCGCCTGTGACGGCGGTGGCGGAAGACCCCCAGGAAGCGGCTGCCCGCCAGCTGCGAATCTACCGTGAAACACTGCTGCAGGGGAGCACAGAGGATGTGCGTGTCGATGCGGCAGTGGGGTTGCTCTTGCAGGATAGCCCGCAGAGCCGCGAAATCCTTGTTTCTGCGCTGAAAAACGAGGAAAATCCGCTCGCTCGTCAGGCCGTTTGCAAGGCGCTGATCAAAAGCCGCGGGCTGGCCCAAACGATGAATTCGCCGGGGGTCTTTTTGGAACCGCTTCTGGGGATATTACGGGGTAAATCACCCGAGCAGGCAGAATTGGCGGCCGAGGCGATGCTGTTGTTTGAATATTCCGAAATCGCTGGGGCAGTTGAGCAGCTCCTTTACGATAAAGAACTTAGCCCTCAAATTCGGAGCAATGCGATTTATGCGTTGCAGGTCCGTTCTGAACCGCTTGCTCTGCGGATTTTGATTGGGCTCCTGGACAATTCGGAAGCTGAAATTGCCAAGGCGGCTGAAACGGCTTTGCAGGAAGCATTTGGTATTCCCGTGGGAACCAGCCGGACGGTCTGGGCGGATATCTTAAGCGAACTGCAGCGGAAAAGGCCGGAGGATATCCGCCGGGAACGCCTATTGCGCCAAGAGATGAAGCTGCGGGAAGTACAGGCCGAACGTGACCGCTGGCAAAAGTTATATTTGGCGGCGCTGGATAAGCAGTATGAGCCGCTGGATGAAGCCGGCCAGGCCAAGATGATACTTGAAATGATGGATTCTGAACTGCCGCCGCTTCGGCTGTGGGCGCTGGATAAGCTCACCAAATACCCCATAACCGGCAATGAGAAGCTTCGGGAGAAATTGTTATCGTTTCTGTCGGATTCGTCGCGAGATGTACGTTTGCAGTCAGCCAAGGTGCTGATGAATATGAGCGTCTTGAATCCGGCGGCGAAGTTATTGGAGCGTTTTGAACAGGAAAAAGACCCCGAGGTGGCGCTGGCGATGTTTGAAGCGCTGGGGGAAGCGGTCTTTTTTGCGTTTTCGAGTAATTCCCAGGTAGAATTGCCGCCCGAAATAAAGACCAAAACGCTCGCCATTGCTTCTGACTACCTCAATCAGGATACCGTGGAGGCGGCCGAAAAAGGGGCCAATGTAATTGGCAAGATATTGGAATTGAATAATTTACCGGCGGAATCAATACGCTTCTATTTGGGTCTTCTGGAGGAACGGTACATCCGGGCGATCCCTCAAAATGGAACGCTGCGGGGGAATTTACTGGCGATTTTGGCGCGTCTTTGCGGTCAGGGAGGCGCCAAGGAAACCGCCTGCGACCTCTTTGAGCCATTGTTTATCGAGGGATTGACGGTCCCCAATAATCCCGCGCTGCGTTTGGCTGCGGCTCAGGGACTTGTTTATGTCGATAAAGTCAAGGCGATGGAGTTGTTTCGCCAGAATCAGCTTATGCTGGATGAAAGTGTGGCGGTTCGGCTGATTGTGATTGATTTAGCTGGACAAACAGGCCAGGCGGCGGATTTGGACTGGCTCTTGAAACTGCTTTCCGGCAGCGAGTACGGCGAGCAGGTCTGGCAGGCCATCCGGAATATCTGCCAGCGTCAATCGGCCGACTTTTTGCTGGACTGGGCAGGAACTCTCGAATCCTCGGATGGGCTTAAGGATGGGTATGTTCGGGAGATACTGGATATTGCCGAACAAAAGGCGTCTGCTGAAAAGGACTCGGATTTGCTGATACGCATCCAGCAGCGGACTATTGGGCGTTTGGTTCAACAAAAGATATGGGATCAGGCGGCGGCGTATCTGCTCAAAATCAATTACTCCGTTACCGAAAATGATTTTTCGGAAGAAACGAATGGCCAGATATTAAAAATCTGCTTGTACAGCGACCTTTCAGAAAAAATGGTGCAGTATATCCAAAACAAGATAAATAGGCACGATCTCGATCGTACTTCCCCTTGGGTTGTGTTTTTGCAGGATTACTTTTCAGACGAAACTGTTGCAGAACAGGCGAAGCAAACCACATTGAAACATATTGCCGCCATCCAGATTAAAAACCGTCCTCGCTGGTCTTCTTTTGTGGAGGAGATGGACTGCCGGTTGAATGCGCCCTTGCCAAAAACAGAAATAGAAGCAAACCAGGACACAGAAAGCCCTGTTTCGATGTAGCGGTACTCACAAGGTGTCAATTTTAAAAATTCAGAAAAATTCTGAAAAAAATTTCATTTTTTCTCTTTGCACTTGTCCAAGGTGATTATATACTCCTTCTTTTGCCATCGCGGTAGGGCAGAGAATCTCTATGTCTATAAATTGGCTGAAAAAAGACATCCAAGCGTTTGAAAAGCAATGCAAATACTGGTTTTGTGACGCTGATACCGTGGTTTTTTTGGCAAATCCGCTGCTGTAGCTCAGCCGGTAGAGCGCGTCCTTGGTAAGGACGAGGTCATGGGTTCAAATCCCATCAGCAGCTAAATAAAAACAGTCAGGGCCGAACAATATATGAACCGGCTGACGGTGCCGAGTTGATGTAAACCGATTCCGGCAAGGAAAAGGATGAACGATAAGCCGCGGTCGTGTAGGCCGGAGTGTTACACATAGAACGTGATTTTGGGAACAGAAACAGAAATAAAAGTTAACGAAGCAAGAAACAGAAATATTCAGGAGGTTACTAACACATGGCAAAGGATATCTTTGTACGCACTAAACCGCACGTGAACGTTGGTACGATCGGTCATATCGACCATGGGAAAACAACTCTGACGGCTGCCGTTACAATGCGCATGAATGTCAAGAGCGGCGGCAAGGGCAAGATCAAAAAGTATGACGAAATTGACAATGCCCCGGAAGAAAAAGAACGCGGTATTACGATCAACACCGCCCACGTGGAATACGAAACCGAAAACCGGCACTATGCTCACGTGGACTGCCCCGGTCATGCGGACTATATCAAGAACATGATTACGGGTGCCGCCCAGATGGACGGCGCCGTTCTGGTGGTGGCGGCCAGCGATGGTCCGATGCCTCAGACCCGCGAGCACATCCTGCTGGCGCGCCAGGTAAACGTTCCCCGCATCGTGGTCTTCCTCAACAAGGTGGATCAGGTGGATGATCCTGAACTGATCGACTTAGTCGAGATGGAACTGCGTGAACTGCTGAGCAAGTACGAATTTCCGGGCGACGAGATTCCGATTGTCCGCGGTTCGGCGCTGAAGGCGATGGAAGCCGAAGGCAAAGACGACGCTGCCTGCGCCTGCATTGACGAACTGATGGCCGCCGTGGATTCTTATATCCCCGTTCCCAAACGGGCCACCGACCAGCCGTTCCTGATGCCGGTGGAAGACGTGTTCAGTATCAAAGGACGCGGCACCGTGGGTACGGGACGTATCGAGCGCGGCATCGTGAAGGTCGGCGAAGAAGTTGAGGTCGTTGGTCTGGCCGATGAAGTCCGCAAGACAACCGTAACCGGCGTTGAAATGTTCAACAAGACCCTCGACGAAGGTCAGGCCGGCGACAACGTCGGGCTGCTGCTGCGAGGCGTTGAAAAGAAGGATCTGGAACGCGGACAGGTTATCGCCAAGCCCGGTTCCATCACACCGCACACGAAATTCAATGCGGAAGTGTACGTGCTGACCAAGGAGGAAGGCGGACGTCACACGCCGTTCTTCCCGGGGTACCGTCCCCAGTTCTTCTTCCGGACGACCGACGTAACGGGCGCCATCGTTGAGATCAAGAGCCGCGAAGGCAAACCGGTTGAGATGTGCATGCCGGGCGATAATATCGAAATGGTCGGCGAGATCATTTCCAAGATCGCGATGGAAGAAGGCCTTCGTTTCGCCATTCGTGAAGGCGGACGTACGGTGGGTGCTGGCGTTATCACGAAGATTCTTGCGTAACCCTAAAAATCAAAGCCACGAGCGCCGTGCCGGCCGGCACGGCGCTTTTTAAGTCCTTTCTGTGCTGTTTGAACAGCGGAAAGGTCGCTGTGTTTTATCAGAGAGGTCCATAGCAATGGCGAAAGCGCAAAAACGAGAATATATCTGGCTGGAATGTAAAGAGTGCGGCGACCGCAATTACCGGACGGAAGTGAACGTCCAGGGCGGAACCCCCAAGTTTGAATTGAAAAAGTTCTGCAAGCGGGAGCGGAAACGCACGGTTCACAAGATCCGCCGCAAATAAAAGGATTAGGTCAGTAGCTCAATTGGCAGAGCAGCGGTCTCCAAAACCGCAGGCTGGGGGTTCGAATCCCTCCTGACCTGTTCGAATGGAGACCTGCAGGAGCAGACAAACACAAAACCAATCGATGGGAAAGCGACAGGCAGTATGAACGTAACAATTTATAAACGCGGACAGGGAAAGAACACGCGATTATGGGCGGCCATTGCGGTGCTGGGGACAGCGGCGATCGGGTGCTGGCGGCTTCACCTGAAACTGGGCGTGTATGACAATGTCTGGCTGCATACGCTGACGCCGGCCGTTGTGCTTGGGATTTGCGCGGCGCTCATTTACTGGCTGAGCAACCTTCCGTCGGTCGCCGATTTTCTGATTGCTGCCGAAGGCGAGATTAAGAAGGTCAGTTGGTCCAGTCGCAAGGAAATCGCCAACTCGACGATGATTGTGATTTTTGTGGTGATTGTTGTGGCGGTCGGCCTGGGCCTGGTGGATCTGGGGTTTCAGGTGTTCTTCCGCCAAATTGTCAATTTGTATTAAGCCGTCGGCCGTCCGAACCGCTGGAAGGAATACACAAGTATGCGATGGTATGTATTGCGAGTTGCCTCGAATAAGGAAGAACAGGTACGCGAGACCCTGGCCCGCAAGCTTCAGGTGGAAGGCGCTGCGGGAGCGGGCCGCATTATTGTGCCGACCGAGCAGATTAAGCGGATTCGCGCCGGCAAACAGCGCGTATTCAAGCGGAAGTTGTACCCGGGCTATGTGTTTATGGAAGTGGAGCCCAAAGAGGACGGGCGCGTTCCGGACGATGTTTGGTACATTATCAAGGACACGATGGGCGTGGGCGATTTTATCGGGACCGAAGGGGTTCCGACCCCGATGCGCGATACGGATGTGGCCAAGATGCTTAAGGAGATTGAAAAGCCCGAAGAAACGCCCAATATCAAGATGGAGTTCGAGAAGGGTAATGTCGTGAAAATTCGCGAAGGGGCGTTTGAGAACTTTGAAGGCGTTGTGGATGCTATCGACAGCGAGCGGGGCGTGGTGCGCGTGATCGTTACGATTTTCGGCCGCAGCACGCCGCTGGATATCGAATACTGGCAGATAGAAAAAGTTTAGACGTAATAAAGTGCGGCATCGGCTGCTGGCTGATGCCTGGAAAAGAATTTTGGAATAAACCTTAAGAATCATAGCGGGAATTAAAATGGCAAAAGAAATTACCGGAAAAATTAAATTACAGGCGCCCGGCGGACAGGCCACACCGGCCCCTCCCATTGGTCCGGCCCTGGGACAGCACGGCGTTAATATCGGTCAATTTGTCCAGCAGTTCAATGAACGCACGCGGGAATTGAACGGGATGATCGTGCCGATCGAAATTACCGTTTATTCGGATCGCTCGTTTGAGTTTATCGTCAAAAGTCCGCCGGCGGCGGTTCTGCTCAAGAAAGAAGCGGGGCTGGCCAAAGGCAGCGGCGTGCCGAACAAGGAAAAAGTCGGCGCGGTGACCAAGGCCCAGATTCGCAAGATTTCAGAGACTAAAATGAAAGACCTCAACGCCTATGATCTTGACCATGCGGACCGGATTATCGAAGGCACGGCCCGCAGTATGGGGATTAACGTTGAAGGGTAAACCGTTGATGGAATGCTGACCACGGCTTGTTTGAGTGGGAGCGAAAAAGAATCAGTTGTATTTCGCGAGGAACCTATGAAAAAAAGAAGTAAGCGCTACCAGGCGGAGGCAAAAAAGACGGCCCAGGCCCCGCTGATGCTCCCGGAGGCCGTCAAAAAGATCAAATCCTTTGGCTCGACCAAGTTCGACCAGACCGTCAATTGCGTTCTGCACCTGGGGATCGACTCCAAGCAGGCCGAACAGATGGTTCGCGGGGCGCTCTCGCTTCCGAACGGCATCGGAAAGGCCCGGCGCGTTATAGCGTTTTGCGAAGATTCCGAGGCGGACGCCGCCAGGGCCGCTGGAGCGATTGAGGCGGGTTGCGACGACCTGATTGCCAAGGTTTCCGGCGGCTGGATGGATTTTGATGTGGCGGTGGCCTCGCCGAAAGTCATGGGCAAGGCCGGCAAACTGGGCCGCGTCTTAGGCCCGCAGGGCAAAATGCCCTCGCCCAAGAATGGAACCGTGACGGCCGATGTGGTGACGGCGGTCAGAGAATTTGCGGCGGGTAAAGTGGAGTTTCGAAACGATGCCGGCGGCAATGTTCACGGTGTTGTCGGGAAATTGAGCTTTGAGGAAGGCAAGCTTCTGGAAAATGTTCAGGCGTTCATCGAGCATATCAAAAAGCTCCGTCCGCAAAGCACCAAGGGGGCCTATATCAAGAAAATCTGTATCTCGGCGACGATGAGCCCCAGTGTGGAAATCGATTTGTCGATTGCGTCGTAAATAAAAAACCCGGGCTAATTGGCTTTCAGATAAAAGAGGCGAAAAATGAGTTATTTTATAAAAAACCTGATTCAAAACGAATATGAAGCGAAGTTTAACGGCGTCCGCGAGTTTGTCGTGGTTGATACGACCGGCATCAGCGGCATCGACAACAATATTCTGCGGGGCGAACTGCTGAAAAAGGGCATTCGAATGGGAGTGGTCAAAAACTCCCTGATGCGTCTGGCCGTGCAGAAGATGGACATGGCCGGCGCTGCGGCGATCTTTAAGTCCGGCCCCTGTACGGTGGTGTACGGCGGCGACAGCGTGGTGGATATCGCCAAAGAGGTCGTTGCGTGGTCCAAGAAGTTCAGTGCTGTCAAGCCGAAGGGTGCGTATGTGGACGGCACAGTGGTCAGCGCCGACGGCGTCAAAGACCTGGCCGGGATGCCCACCCGTGCCCAGCTGCAGGGACAGGTGGTCCAGCTCGTGCTCAGTCCCGGCGCTCGTCTGGCCGGTGCGATTCTCGGTTCGGGCGGCGTAATCGCCGGCTGCATCAAGAGCATCATCGAAAAACGCGAAAAAGACGCAGCATAATCAAATTAAACGGTAAAAATCCAAAATTAATGATAACGCGTGGTTTCGGGGTTGTCCCTCGGGTTAAACGGACGGCGGAGTTCGGCTACCGCGAAACACAAAGCTCAATAGGAGTTGACAATGTCGGAAGCAAGAACATTCAATGCGGAAATTAAAGACCTGGGCGACAAGATTGTGGCCCTGACCCTGATGCAGGCCAAGGAACTGGCGGATTATCTCAAGGACGTTCACGGTATCGAGCCGGCGGCGGGCGGCGCGGTGATGGTGGCTGGTCCGGCGGCGGCAACCGGCGGCGGCGAAGCCGCGGTAGCCGAAAAGACCAGCTTCAACGTCGTCCTCAAGGAAGTCGGCGACAAGAAGATTCAGGTCATCAAGGAAGTCCGTGCCCTGACCGGTCTGGGTCTCAAGGAAGCCAAGGACCTGGTGGACGGCGCTCCCAAGGCCGTTAAGGAAAACGTCAGCAAGGACGAGGCCGCCCAGGCCAAGGCCCAGCT
>JAKEGM010000051.1 GCA_022615575.1 Planctomycetales bacterium | reverse complement strand
GTTGAGTTTGTTCAGAGCCAACAGGTAGCCCTCCGGGTCGGGCTTTCCATGCCGGACATCATCGGCGCTGACGATAACCTCAAACGCATCGGCAAAAGACGCCGCCGAAAGCATCAGGTCGATATCACTCCGCAGCGCTCCCGAACAAATCGCCAGACAGATGTTGTGATCGATGAGCATTTGGATAAATTCCGTCACGCCGTCGATAATGATGGGCTCTTTTACCACCAACTCATCAAAAATCTGCTTTTTCTCGTCAATCAGTTCACGGATTTGGGCATCGTCTAACCCCATTTTATAGTCGCGGCTGACCGCGGCGATATTGTCCAGATCATTATAGCCGAGATATTTCTCCCAATGCACCTCTTTGGGAACATCCACCCCGTACTTGTTAAAGACCGCATTCAGCGCCTTGTAATGCAGCACTTCCGAATCGCAAATCACCCCGTCAAAATCAAAGATCACCGCTTTTACCATGATTTTATTTCCATTTTTCTCAAATATGGCTCAACTGTTCCTCAAAAAATTCATGCTTTAATTATACATGAACTGGGCCGTCGCGGTGCATTCTTTGTTTGTTTTAAGCCGAACCCAATGAGCGCTGAAGCCATCCGGAAACGTGTGATACTGATATCCCTTTGACGGAACAGAAATAGACATATATTCCTGCCAATCCCCATTACCAAGAAAATCCACCTCCAGCGTAAAACGGATATCGCCCTCCGCATCATGGGACATGTGAACGACTTTCTTGTCAAAACCGGTCATTAAAAACGGATCGCTGCAATCACCGGGCTGAACGTGTGTCTTTTTCCATACAGCGCCCCAGCCCGCAGGTTTTCCCCAGGAATGCAGCTCGTCGAGAGTGCCGAACCAGAATCCTGATTGCGGCTGTCCGACAGCATTATCGGTTTGATCGCCAGCCAAAACAAGCATCCCCCGCCAAGACACCATATCCGGACAAATCCGCAAATGATAACAAATCGGCTTAATACCCCAGATATGTCCCCCGTAGACCAGCGGGGGCAGTTCATAAAACATCCCAAAAGCATCCATAATATACCGCTCTGTTTGTATTTCCCGGATACGCATCCATTCGGTATTCCATGTGTGATCCCAAGAATGGCTGGCCTGGGGCAACCGGTATCGTGTCCATTTCTTATCATGCAGCACCCGAAAAATGACCGACTTGTCATCCCAGCCAACTGCAAATAACGTGTTCCCATACCTCGAACCAGCGTCTGGATTCTGTTTTCCGGATACTTCAATAAACGGGTTCTTTTCGACAATTTCCCATTTGCCATTACCGTCCCATTCTGCCAACCGACCCGCGTGCCGCTGTCCAAGATATTCCGGTTCTTCATACGTATTATTCGCAACAACCAGTCGTCCTTGAGCCGCATGGGCGCCCTTGTAATGCGGCTGTGCTCCTTTGGGGATATCCAGTTCCTTGTTCAGATCAAACAGTTGTTTTGACTCCAGAGTATGAACATCGGCTTCATACAACTGTCCTTCCATCGTCAGAAAATAGACCATCGTTTCCGGCTTCATGAGATGGCGAGCTGTGGCGGCAAGACGGTGTTTGCTTAATTCCTTAAATGTCCTGACAACTCCTTTAGCATCAATAATATGCGGACCGATGATCGCTTGTTCGGACTCCCAGTGTACCAACCGATTGGCGAAGGTTCCCGTGACGGATTCCGGATGCTTTTTCATGGTCATGTCATCGCTGATTTCGTAAAGCCCGATACCGGTCCCACGAATGTGAGCCACATAGCCGACCGCCCAAAGCTTATCGGCCCATGGAATCATCGCACCAATTCCGGTCTCACTGTTACTGCCGACACCCGTTGCGTAAACCGTCATTTGGGGATATACCCCCTTGACATTGACCGGCATTTCGGCAAAAACTGAGGGCACCAACACCGCAAGAAACAGTCCTGACCATCTGAGCAGCTCATTTGTCATAATGACTCCTATCCCATGGCGGATTAAGCCGATTGACAAACCACTTAAAAAAGCCCCGGGGTTGGCCGGGGATTTTATTGTAACATTCCTTGCTTTTTTTACAATCGTGTTTTAAGTCAGTTCCGGGACGGGGCCGACCAAGGCCTCGTATTCCTTAAAGGTGGACCGGTCGCCGGAGAGGATTTCTTCGGCCAACGATTTAATCAGGGATGCATTTCGCGTTACATACCGCCGCGCAACGGCTTCCTTGCGCCGAGTCATCGGAATGGTTTTGGGGGCATTGGGATCGCCGTTACCGGCCACCGCCACCTGCATGTCAACTTTGCTGGAGGCCTGCCCGCAGAACAGATACCCGTTAATCAAGGCAATCGCAATATCCACCAATTGCCGCCCGTACAAGTCCATATAGTCCACGCCCTGCTCTTTGGCAAAGGCCGCGCATTTGAGCAGCGTACGGCCGCCTTCGGCCAGCATGTCAAGCAGGTCTTTAACGCTGTCGGCATACGGCCGGGACGCCAGGTCGGCCAGGTATTTTTCGCACGCCCCGCCGCAAACGCCGCGAACCGCTGCGACCACCTGCAACTGGCTGGTGCCCTCATAAATCGTCGTGATGCGGGCATCGCGGGCATACCGTTCGCATGCATAGTCGCGCATATAGCCGCTGCCGCCCAGCACCTGGATCGAATCATAGGTCACCCGGTTGCACATCTCGGAACAGAAATACTTGCTCATCGGCGTCAGCATTCCGGCCAAGCGTTTGATTGTCTTAAGCTGCTGCTTGGCTTCTTTGGCTTTGGCTTGATTGTCGCTGCTGTCGGCGATTTTGCTGAGGCCGACTTCGTGATCAACCACCCAGCTTGTTTCATAGAGCAAGGCACGGCCGGCTTCAATGTCCATCTTCATGCGGATAAGCATATCCCTCACCGCCGGCAGTTTCTCAATCGGCATTCCAAACTGCTGGCGGCTGGCAGCATAATCCCGTGCGACCCGGCAGGCCGCCTCGGCAAGTCCCATGGATTGGCCGGCAATCCCGATACGGGCGCCGTTCATCAAGCTCATCACATACGTAACCAGGCCGCGCTGCCGTTCGCCGATAATTTGACACGGGGTGTTGTCAAAGAACAGTTCGCATGTCGGCGATCCGTGAATGCCCAGCTTGTCTTCAAGCCGCCGAACCCTGACCGTCGGCCCCCGGTCGCAGACAAACAAGCTCAGCCCCAGGCCGCCGCTGCGGTCGGGCTCCGAACGGGCCAGGACCAGCAACACCTCGCCGCAACCGTTGGTGATAAACCGCTTGACGCCGTGCAGATACCACTGGCCGTCTTCATTCTGAAAAGCCCGCAGTTTGCAGGCCTGCAGGTCGGAACCGGCATCGGGCTCGGTCAGCACCATCGCGCCGGTGACTTTACCGGACGCAAAGTCGTGCAGGTAGCGATGCTTGATTTGCTCATCGGCAAAAAAGTTGATTGTCTCGGCAATACCCTGCAATCCAAAGATATTCATCAGCGACGCATCCGCCCGCGAAACCATCTCAATCGCCATCGAATAAATCAAACTGGGGAAATTCAGGCCGCCGAACCGGTGCGGCAGCGTAAACCCCATCACGTCGGCCTTGGCCAAGGCGTTAAGCGATTCGGCAATCCCCCCGGCGTAACTGACCGTTCCGTCTTCATGGAGCGTGTTGCCTTCGTGGTCAACCCTTTCGCTGCGGGGAGCAATATACTCGGCGCTGAGCTGTCCCATCGAACGCAGGACCAGGTCATAATTGGCAATCGCCTCTTTGGCATCCGTCGGCGCGGTATCGAACCGGCCGGCATACTTGAATCCTTCTTCCTGCAAAGCCGCCACCGCGGCCAAATCCAGATGCCGGAACAAAAACTGAATATCTTCATTATCGGTGTAAAAGTTTCCCATTTTTATTGTCCTTTACGTTGGGGACTTTGTGCAGTCGTCATTCACCCTCAAAATTACACTTTTTCCTTAATCGCCTTGATCATCATCGGCACGACCTGGTTTAAGTCGCCGACGATTTTGTAATGGGCGACATTGAAAATCGGCGCTTCGGGGTCGTTGTTAACCGCGATGATTTTCTGGCTGTCGGCCATGCCGGCCTGATGCTGAATGGCCCCGCTGATGCCGATGGCGATATACAGGCTGGGCCGGACGGTCGTGCCCGTCTGACCGACCTGATGGTCGCGGTCAATGAATCCCAAATCCACCGCCGCACGGGTCGCTCCCGGTGCGCCGCCCAGGCAATTGGCCAGGTCCCAAATCAGCCGGAAATTGTCCTTGCTCCCCACCCCCGCACCGCCAGCCACGATAACGCGCGAGGCCTTCAGATTGACTTTCTTTTTCTGCAAATGCTCCGACAGGATTTCGAGCGACAGGTCCGATTGCGACAGGTGCACGGCTTCTTTAATAACCTTGGCGTTACGCGTTCCATCGGGTATCGGCAGCGGCATAACGCCTTCACGCACCGTCGCCATCTGCGGCCAGCGATCATAGTTGATAATCGTCGCGATAATATTGCCGCCAAACGCCGGGCGAATCTGCAAGAGCAGGTTTTCAAACACCTCGCCGGTCTTTTTGATTTCGTGATGCCCGATTTGGAGGTCGGTGCAATCCGCCGTCAGGCCGGCTTTCATCGCGCTGGCCACCCGCGGCGCCAGATCACGGCCGCACGGCGTAGCGCCGTACAGCATAATCTGCGGTTTATGCCTGTCAATTAGCCCGCCAATCACTTTAGCATAACTGGTGACCTGGTAGTGTTCCAGCAGGGGATGCTCCGACAAATACACTTTGTCGGCGCCGTAATGCCCCAGCTGTTCGCACAGATGACTGATTCGGTCGCCCAGCAGTACCGCCGCCAGCGGAACCTTCAGCTGGACCGCAAGCTGGCGGCCCTTACTCAAAAGCTCCAGGGACGTGTCTTCCAGATGTCCCTTGTGCTGCTCGGCGTAAATCCAAACTTCTCCCTGTTTATTTACTTCAATCATTTCTTCTTCCTTGCGAAAAAACCGCCCGAAGGGCTTTGAGGTCGTTTTCTGCCTGAAATTCAAATTCGATCTTATCCGATGGTATGATCCACAATCAGTTCGTGCACCATCGTATCAATACCGGATTGACTCGGTTCGACGATCTTGCTTTCCTTGGCGGCCAGCACAACGCTTTGAATGCGATGCACCTTTGTGGGCGAGCCGTCCCGCCCGCACCACTGCAAATCCGCTTTCAGATCGTCCAGGTTCCACTGCTCAATCAGCAAACCGCGGGTTTTCAAATCCCGGCAGACCGCATCTACATCAACCGAAGGGGCATTTTGCGCAGCCGCTTCCACTTCCAGCCGGCATTGGGCCGACTTGCATTTCATCAATTGCCGTGCACGCGGGACTCGCGGCTCATTGGCCGTATCAATAACCGTCAGCAGCGCAGGCAGTTGGCTTCTAACCTCCTGCCAGCCATTGCCGAGATTGCGTTTGGCAACGATGGCTTTGCCGGCGAGCGAAACCAGCGTTTCTACATAGGTAATCTGCGGCAGATTCAGTTTTTCCGCAATCTGCGGGCCAACCTGGGCCGTATCCCCATCAATCGCCTGGCGGCCGCAAAGCACAATATCAGGATTGAGCTTCTTAACGCCACAACTCAGGATATAGCTGGTCGCCAAGGTGTCGGACGCGGCGCAGCGGCGATCCGTAATCAGAATGGCCCGATCGGCACCTCGATACAATCCCTCCCGCAACACTGCGGCGGCGGCAGGAAGCCCCATCGCTATGACAGTAACGCTGCCTCCGTACTGATCCTTGATCTGGAGCGCTAACTCCAGCGCATTAAGGTCTTCCGGGTTGAAAACCGCCGGCAGCGCCGCGCGATTGACCGTCCCGTCTTCGTTCATGGCCTGCCCTGTAATCCGTTTGGTATCAGGCACTTGCTTTACTAACACTACACAATTATATCCCACTGAATTTTACCTCCATGAGCTCGATTTTCGCTTTTTGGAAACAACAAAGGCCACGTAGTTTTAGCCAAAAAACAGCATAAGTCAAACAAAAAGTTTCAGGACCCGCAACGTCTCTATACCCGTCATGTCTCCAAATAAGACGTGAATGCTCTATTGTTAATTGGTATTTAGCTCAGGTGACGCTCAATGAAGCTGGTATCCACCTTGTTCTTGACAAACAGGTTATGCGAAAGGATTTTCAGGTGTGCCGGGATGGTTGTCTTGATTGGTTCAATCCTGAACTCCCGCAAGGCCCGCTTCATTGTGGCAATGGTCTCTTCCCGCGTGGGCTGGTGCACAATCAGTTTTCCAATCATCGAATCATAATACGGTGAAACCATCGCCCCTTGATAGATGTGGGTCTCGACACGCACACCGAAGCCGCCGGGGACAACGAATTTTTCAATCCGACCCGGACACGGGGCATAGCCGCGGGCAGGGTCTTCGGCATTGATGCGGCACTCCATCGCGCATCCCTTGTGCACGATGTCCCGCTGCCGCAAATCCAGCGTCTGTCCTGCAGCCACTTTAAGCTGCAATTTGATCAGGTCGTGGCCGGTTACCATTTCCGTAACGGGGTGTTCGACCTGAATTCGCGTATTGACTTCAATGAAATAGAAATTTTTGTCCTTGTCCAGCAGAAATTCCACCGTCGCAGCATTGTGATACTTGGCTTCTTTAATCAGCCGAAGCCCCGCTTTGCATAATTCCTCCCGCGTCTTTTCGTCCAGCACGGGGCACGGCGATTCCTCAATCAGTTTCTGATGCCGCCGCTGAATCGTGCAGTCGCGTTCATAAAAATGCACCGCGTTACCGCTTTTGTCGGCCAGTAGCTGCACTTCCACATGCCGCGGTTCGACGATAAATTTTTCCAGATAGACCGTGCCGTTCTTGAAAGCCGCTTCCGCCTCCATCCGGGCTGCGGAAAAGCCCTTATGCAAGCTGATGTCGTTGTGAGCCACCCGCATCCCGCGTCCGCCGCCGCCGGCGGCGGCCTTAACGATGACCGGATAGCCGATTTTGTTGGCCAATTTGATCGCCTCGGCCTCGTCCCGGATTTCGCCATCCGAACCGGGAACACAGGGAACACGGGCTTTGCGGGCCAGATCGCGAGCAGCCACTTTGTCGCCCAGCAGCCGCATTGAGGAAGCATCCGGTCCGACAAATGTGATACCGCAATCGGTGCAGACCTCGGCAAAATGTGCGTTTTCCGCCAGAAATCCATATCCCGGATGGATCGCATCCACATCGGCAATTTCGGCCGCACTGATAATCGCGGGGATATTCAGATAGCTCTTGGCCGGAGATGCAGGCCCAATGCAGATTGCCTCATCGGCCACCTGCACATAGGACGCTTCTTTATCCGCCTCGGAATAGACCGCCACTGTCTCGATGCCCAGTTCCTGACAGGCCCGGATGATGCGAAGCGCAATTTCACCGCGATTAGCGATTAAAACTCTCGAAAACATAGATAACCTTCATTTGTTGATGTTTCAGGTTTCTTGAAGAGCCGTTTGATACTATTGGCGCCGCCCTTTTAGGGGCGAACCTTGAACAAGACCTGACCGTATTCGACCGCCTCGCCGTCCTTGCAGCAAACCTCAACGATGGTTCCGCCCGTTTCGGCCTTGATTTCGTTCATCACCTTCATCGCTTCGATGATACAGACGACGGTGTCCGCGTGAACTTTGCCGCCTACCCTGACAAACGGTTCTGAATCCGGGCTGGGGGCCTGGTAGAAGGTACCGACGATAGGCGAGGTGATCTTGATCAGCGAGGCATCTTCGGCGGGCGATGGAGCAGCCGGTGATGCCGCGGAGGCAGCCGGCATAAGCGGATGCATCGGGGCCGCATGCATGATGGGCATATCGGCACCGGGCCGCTTGAGGTGAACCTTGGAATCGCCATCGGCAATTTCCAGTTCAACCAACTCGTTTTCCTTCATCAAATCGATGAGTTCTTTTACTTTTTTCAAATCGATATGGGTTTTGTCCGACATCGTATCAAAATCCTTTTCTGTACCTGTTTAATCGCTTTCCCTTGAAGTTAGCCGATTAGTATAGCCCCCCGCCGGAAATTTGCAAGCACATTCACAAGCCCGTTATACGGCGGCTACCTACTGTTTTTCGACCATCATGATTAATTTTCCTTAAAATCGGGCTAAATTCGTTGATTTTTATGGGAATTTGTCGATAATTCTCAAACGCACACATTTTTTATAAACAAAGATGCCGTTGGCCTTATCCTGAAAATGTTAAGGCGTAATTTTGGATGAATAAAGTAAACTTCATTGACCTGCTGGCACAGAGAGTCCTCATCGGGGATGGGGCGATGGGGACGATGCTGTATCAGTACGGCGTGTTTTTGAACGCCTGTTTTGACGAGCTGAATCTGACCCGGCCGGAGCTGGTTCGCAGGATTCATACCGAGTACGTTCAGGCCGGCTGCGATTTTATCGAGACCAACACCTTCGGGGCGAACGCTTTTAAGCTGGGTCAGTTCGGTTTGGCCGACAAGGCGGGGGCAATCAACCGGGCGGCGGTTGCCCTTGCCAGAGAGGCCGCCGGCAAAGAGGTTCTTGTTGCCGGGTCGGTCGGCCCTGCCGGAACGAATAACCCTAATCCGAATGAAGAATTGGCCCGCTCACTGGCGGAAGTATTCGGTGAACAGACAAAAGCGCTGGCCGAGGCGGGGGCAGATTTTCTATTGCTGGAAACTTTTACCAGCGCAGCAGAATTGCATATCGCCATCAAAGCCGCCGTCGCGACAGGTTTGCCCATCGTTGCGCAGATGACCTGTACTGAGCAGTTTGAGACATTTTTCGGCACACCGATTGAAAAGGCGATTGCCGAGATTGCCGCCCATAAAGAGGTCGCTGCGGTCGGACTGAATTGTTCGCTGGGACCGTCAGATATGCTGGAAGGATTGCGGCGGCTGCGGCAGGTAACGGATAAGCCCATCTCGATTCAGCCGAACGCCGGACTGCCCCGCCGGGTCGAAGGACGCACACTGTATATGTGTACGCCGGAGTATATGGCCGAATACGCCAAGCGATTTTTCGAGAGCGGCGCTCGCATCATCGGTGGCTGCTGCGGCACAACTCCGGCGCATATTACTGAAATCGTCAAGGCCGTCCGCCCGCTGGATAAAGCGATGGCTGCAAAACCCGCCAAGGTCCGTTTCACTGTAACGGAAACAAAACCGGCGGGGATGAAACCGATACCGCTTGCGGATAAAAGCGGCTTTGGGAAAAAGCTGGCGGCCGGAAAACCGATTACCTGCATTGAACTGACGCCGCCGCGCGGGGTCGATGCCGAGAAAATCATTGAAAGCGCAAAACTTTGTGCCGAGCACGGCATTGACGCAATCAATATCCCGGACGGGCCGCGTGCCAGTGCCCGCTTGTCGCCGCTGGTGACGGCGTTGAAGATTGAACAGGCCGTCGGGATTGAAACAATTCTGCATATCTGCTGCCGGGATAAAAATCTCATCGGCTTGCAGTCGGACTTATTGGGGATTCACGCGATGGGGCTGCGGAATGTTCTGCTGATTACCGGCGACCCGCCGAAACTGGGCGAGTACCCGGACGCAACGGGCGTATTCGACCTGGATTCGGTTGCCCTGACGCAGGTGGTTCATGATTTGAATCGCGGGCTGGATATCGCGCAGAATGAACTGCCGCAGCAATTGGCGCTGACGATTGGCGTGGGGGCTAATCCGGCGGCATCGGACCTGCATCGGGAGATTGAGCGGTTTAAGCAAAAGGCCGCAGCGGGCGCCGAATACGCGATTACCCAGCCGGTGTTTGATTTGGAGATGTTTTTCACCTTCACTGCGGCGGTCGAGAAATGCGGCCTGCCTTTCCTTGCGGGCATCTGGCCGTTCACCAGCTTCAAAAACGCCGAGTTCATGGCCAACGAAGTCCCCGGCGTAACCGTTCCGGAGGAGTTGCTCAAACGCATGTCAAAGGCCAAAACGAAAGAGGACGGCCGGAAAATCGGCATTGAAATCGCCCATGAAATGGTCGCCGCGCTGGCCCCGCATGTGGCGGGCTTTGCCGTCAGCGCCCCCTTCGGTAATGTCAAAATCGCCCTTGCCGCTCTCGGCAGAAACACCAATTGAGGAAATTTAAACCCTGCGATACTGCTTAAAATGAGAATTTAATCTCGAAGCCATACATATATCGGTCATCGTAGCCGCTATCGGTTTCGTTTTTTTCCTGGAACACAAAGAAATCAATGTCGAGTGTCTTATTGACATCCCAAATCAGGCCGGTATAGATACGATTTCGGTACAGGCCCCTTTGCTCCTGAATAAAAATTTCATCGGCTGCATACGGTTGCAGGGGCAGGCCCAACAAATTATAAGGTACATGCGCCCTAAGGCGATTGCGATACCGGAAAGCATCTTCATCGTCCTCAAAGTCGCGGAATTCGAGGCGATTACGATCTGACCATTTCAGGCCGAAAAGGTCATTTTTCAAAAGCGTTCCTTCAACAAAGGGACGATCTTCCCGCTGCCAATCATGCGAAGAATCTTTTTCGTACACCTGATTGAAACCGGCGCCCAGATTCAGCCATTCGGCGGCCTTATAGATGAAAAGAACAACGTTCTCCTGCTCGTGATGTTCGCCGTCACGGAAGTGGAATTCCTCTGTAATATCCACTTTCCATGACTCACTTAATTTAAAAGAGAAAACTGTTTGGGCCCGGAATTCCTGGTTGTCGTCCGTTGCATAAGACAACCCTGACATCGTCATGAGAATCACAAAACCAACATACGCTGCTTTTTTCATATTTGTACTGTGTAATTTCATTTACGTTCTTTAAGTCTTAATGGAGCCAGTAAGTTATGTCGCCTGTAATGATAGAACCGAGCCAGCTCTCGGCGTTCG
>JAKEGM010000050.1 GCA_022615575.1 Planctomycetales bacterium | reverse complement strand
TGGTCAACGCCTTTCTGGGCTTTGGAGCGACCAATCAGTTCAAAATTGCCTACCTGGGCACCGGGCCGACCGAGATGCGGCTGTACTTTATCCTGCTTAATACCGCGATTATACTCTTCAAGACCGGCTGGCTGCAGTGTTCACTGCCGTATATCTTTACCGTCTTCTGGCTGGGCATTGCCGTCGTTACTTTCCGTACCCAGCGCTATATCTGGCATCTCGACATGGAAATCAAAAACCGACCCGGAGAAAAACAATAAATTGAAATATGCGCCAGGAGTAAGCGTTATTCATATTGCTTTAATCACTATTCCGGCGATGACAAGAACGAGGGCGAGATTCATCGAAATCATGTACGAATAAAACCACGGTCCCGGCCTGCCGGTCTCCTCCCTCGTGATTCTGTAGTATTGATGGACATATTTGAATATGAGGATGCGGATGAGCAGGTAATTGATCTTGATCCCTCGCCGGGATAGAAATGAAACAATCCCGGCGAAGGAAACGACGCCCCACAGCACACTCATGATCGCCGAAACAAAAAGCCAGTTGCTCATGGCCATATCGCATTTCCTTGTTTATCTTTCTTTTGTCTTGTTTTTTTGCGAATGATCGGAGAACAGGTACGCACGAATAAGGTAAGTGGCCCAGACGCCGAGAGTAGCGGTAAAGGTCCATAGGAGCGATTCCGGAAAGCCGAACTTCTTCTGAAAGGCAGGGAAGCCGCACAGGATGACAACTATCGATAACGCTATCGTCACGGTCACCCAGAACCTGCGATAAAAATAAGATTGCATCTTCATCTCCTTGGATGTAAGCAAACGACCGCCGCGAAACGCACTGAGATTTAATTTTCCTGCCGATTCGATAAAGCTTCAAGCTGAAATAACTGTTCGGCGGAAACATCTTCCGTATGCAAATCGCCGAAAACGACCCGATAGGTATTGTCGTTAATCTTCCAGCGGAACAGCACTGCCTGCGGTGATTCGGCTGATACTCTATCCCCGTAATAAGCCGGGTCTTTTCCGTTTCGCTCCAAAGCAGTGTACATCATGCCAACCCTATCAACCTTCATGAGTCTGGTGATAAGCTCTTTGCTCGGTTTATCAGAACCGCCTGAAAATCTCTTTTTTATTGCCGGGGCAAGCGCATTAGCCACAGTCATTGTTTTTAAGCTCTCCGGGTACTTGCTGTCGGCGAACTCGACAAACAACCGCAGCACCTCAATGATTTCCTCACCCTCTTTGCCCGCTTCCCATGTTCCTTGTGCCACGAGCTGGTAGTCATCCAGAATTTCCGGTTTGAGCAGGGCCGGCTCGATGTTGATATCCCACTGAAAATTGTCAAAGACCATCTTCATCGAAGCCCGTCCGTTTTTGGACGATCCTGTGGCGTCGATTCGTATGGGCAGCTTATGCTTCTGATCAACCCAAAGTTGAATAATGGTTTCGTCGAACATTCCGCCGCTGATAAAAGACCCCATCTTTGTGCCCAACTTGGGATCGGATACCTGGATCCCCCATGCTGTGACACCGTCAATCGTCTTGTGCCCCAGTTCGGTGTATTTGTATTCGAGCATTGCCTTGAGCAGGGTTACCGGATCGCCGTTTTCCTCTCCCATCTTTTGCATTTGCTCATCACTGATAGTTACCTTGAAATATTTCTTCTGCTCCGGCATGACGGTAATCGCGACGCTGTCCTCCGCGAGGATATACGTTTGTGATTTTCTTGTCCCGCCGGGAACCTGCACTGACGAATCGATCCGTACGGCGTCTTGTACATAAGAAACCATGACATCTTGTGTCATATGGGTCGTATATCCCTCCGGGGTTGCCGGCATCCCCTGGATATCTGCGACGATCTGATAGCTTACGGTTTGAATCGCTTCAAGTCGCTGGACCACTTCGGCCCAGACAACACCGGACTTTTTGTTGAAGAAATTCGGTGTCAGAATCGCGGCAAGGATTACCGCCGCCGCTGCTGCAATTTTTGTAATCTTTCTTGTCATGATTATTTTCCATGTTGGAAGATGAACAGTTTTAATTTTCGAACCTTTTTGCTCGTCATCTGTCAGCATCTGCCGGACGGTCATCAAAACCCGACGGGTGGATTCTGCAGAAGGTTCGACCCGTGAAATTGCCTTAAGCTGCCATCTGATTTCTTGTTCATTCATATCAGACATATTCGGCGCCCTTTCTGTTAGGTGACGGGATGTTTGGTCCCAGTTGAACTCGAAGGTATTTCATTGCCTTGGAGCAGATGGCCCGCAGCTGGTGAGGTGTCCTTCCAAGATGCTCTGCAATCATCTCGTAAGAATCCTCTTCGATATACCTCATGACAAATGCCTGGCGGGCCAAGCCGTTCAGCTGGCCGATAACACCAAGGACTTTCTGTATCTGTTCGCCGGCTATAAGATTGTCCAAAGGGTCGGTGTTTTCAGAGATCGGCTCGGCGATGCTGCTCAGAGACACACCGCAGGGTTTATGCCTCCGCCGCTAGGTAAAAGCCAGATTTATAGCAGCGATGCGAGCGTACCCGTCCCAGTTGTTGATTTTTTTACGGGATTTCGAGATTTCAATGAGCTTCACGAACAAGTCCTGCATAAGCTCTTCGGCAACGTCCTGACGCAGCGTTATTCGTGTCAGGAGGGTATGCAGTTTTGCTCCGGAGCGATCCAGTAAATCTACAAGCTGTTGACTGGTTTCATCCAAGCTTGGTCTCCTGCGGTTTCATATCCAGGTTTTAATAGTATAGACACATTGGGGGCTCTTTGCGCAACAGATTTCCTGTATTAATATGCGGTTTTCTTTTGTTTATATCCGCTATACCCGCCATTGCATTCCCGCACCCTGCAGGGCATGAAAGGCCCTTGCCCTCTTTTTTGAGATGAAAACCCAAAACGGATTTTTAAACTAATTTTTTAAAAATTCTAAAACAACTCTTGACACGGACCGTAAATAGGACTATGTTAATCCTATATTGTTTTTGTAAACTCTATAAAATTAAGTACAAGTTATTATAAATAAATGGCTTATGGATATAATTCGCAGAGATACAGATTATGCCTTTCGGATTGCGGTGGTTTTGGCGCAGGGGTACGAAAGTGGGGCGACTTTTTCTGCCCGGAAACTGGCCAGCCAAACCTGCGTTTCTTACCCGCTGACATGTAAAATCCTACAAAAGCTTGTGAAATATGGAGTTACGCAGAGTTCGATGGGACCCAAAGGGGGCTTCCGGCTGGCTGCGAATCCCAAAAATATCTGCTTTGGACAGGTCGTAGCGGCCCTCCAGGGGCCGGTTTGCGTCAATAAATGCCTGTTGGGCGATTTTCATTGCTCGCTTAAGCAAAACTGTCCTGCCCGCCCAAAGTTGGCGAGGTTGCAGATGCAGATTAATGATTACCTTAACGAACTAACCTTGCAAGATATTCTTCGCGGAGAGCCGACCAATGGCTAAGATAGAAAAGAAAATTGAATGTTTAGGTGCCTGTTATGGAAAACCGGCTGTGATGGAATCCCTGATAACCTATGCCGATGGATCCATTGTGAGTAAAACCCTCCTTGATAAACCCGCCGGAACGATAACTCTGTTTGCGTTCGACCGCGGCCAGCGCCTCAGCGAACACACGGCGCCGTTTGATGCGGTTGTGCAGGTTGTGGACGGCGAGGGTGTCATTACCATCGACGGCAACGGCCATGCCGTTGCGGCGGGTGAGATTATCATTATGCCCGCCAATATCCGGCATGCGGTAACGGCGGAAAAACGATTCAAAATGTTATTAACGATGATTCGAGCGTAAAACCAAAAATCAGAAGGCAGAAAAAGATGGCGAAAGCCCATCCTGCTGATAACGATGAACTCCAAACTAACTTGAAAGGAACTTAATATGTTTTGTTATCAATGTGAACAGACGATGGGCGGCAAGGGGTGTGTCAAAAATGTTGGCGTGTGCGGCAAAACTGCCGAAACCGCCGACCTGCAGGACTTGCTGGTTTATGCCGTCAAAGGGATTGCCCAACATGCGCACAGCGCCGGCCAATTGGGTGCTGCCGATCGGCAGATTGATCATTTCGTAGTTGAAGCCCTGTTCTCGACCGTAACCAATGTCAACTTTGACCCGGTGCGTCTGGAAGCGCTGATTGCCAAGGCCGGAGCAATGTTGCGGCACGCCAAAACCCTTTATACCGGCGCCTGCGCCGGGAAAGGCGTCAAGCCCGATGCACTCAATGGCCCGGCACAATGGATAGCGCCGGCCAATCACCGCGAAATGCTGGCGCAGGCTGCTTCTCTCGGCCTCGCCAAACGGCTCGAAAATCTGGGATCCGATGTAGCAGGCCTGCAGGAACTGATTCTGTACGGGCTGAAAGGCATAGCGGCTTATGCCGACCATGCCAAAGTTCTGGGTGTTGAAGACGACACTGTCTATGCCTTATTCCATGAAACGCTGGCTTTTCTGACGACCCCCGAAGCCGCGAATGTCGATGCGCTGGTTGCCAGAGCATTAAAAGTCGGCGAAGTGAATCTTAAAGTGATGGGTCTGCTTGATGCGGCCAACACCGGCAAATACGGACACCCGGAGCCGACCGCGGTACGGGTAACGCCGGTCAAGGGCAAAGCGATCGTCGTTTCCGGCCACGACCTTAAAGACCTGGAACTGCTGCTTAAGCAGACCGAGGGCAAAGGCATCAATGTCTATACCCATGGCGAGATGCTGCCGTGCCTGGCGTATCCGGGCCTCAAGAAGTACAAGCATTTGGTCGGCAACTACGGCGGGGCGTGGCAGGACCAGCAAAAGGAGTTTGAGGCCTTCCCCGGTGCCATTCTGATGACAACCAACTGCATTCAAAAGCCGCGCGACAGCTACAGAGACCGTATCTTTACGACCGGCCTGGTGGCCTGGCCGGATGTCAGGCACATTGGGGTTGACAAGGACTTTACGCCCGTGATTCAGGCATCGCTGGCGGCCCCGGGGTTTACCGCGGATGCCGAGAAAAAAACCATCACGGTTGGTTTTGGCCGCAACGCCGTGCTGAATGTCGCCGGTGCCGTTATCGATGCGGTCAAGGCGGGCAAGATTCGCCATTTCTTCCTCATCGGCGGCTGCGACGGGGCAAAGCCCGGACGCAACTATTACACCGAATTTGCCAAGCAGGTGCCCGGTGATTGTGTGATACTGACGCTGGCCTGCGGCAAGTACCGCTTCAACAAGCTGCCGTTCGGCGACATTGGCGGCATCCCGCGGCTGCTGGATATCGGTCAGTGCAACGATGCGTATTCGGCGATTCAGATCGCCGTCGCGCTGGCAGGGGCGTTCAACTGTGGCGTCAATGACCTGCCGTTGTCGATGATTCTGAGCTGGTACGAACAGAAGGCCGTTTGCATCCTGCTGACGCTGCTGCATCTGGGGATTAAGAATATCAAACTGGGGCCGTCGCTGCCGGCGTTTATCGGGCCGAATGTGCTCAACGTGCTGGTCCAGAACTTTAACATCGCACCCGTCAGCACCCCGCAGCAGGACCTGGCAGCGATACTGAAGTAAAAATAAAAACAGCCACAGAGGACACAGAGGAAAAAGAGAATAATTATTTTTACCTCGGTGTTCTTTGTGAGCTCTGTGGCAAAAAATATATCGTTGAGGTTTATGATGGCGATACGGAATATAGTTAAGATCAACGAAGAAAAATGCAACGGCTGCGGCAAGTGCGTCAGCGCCTGCGCCGAAGGCGCAATTCAGCTTATCGACGGCAAGGCCCGGCTGGTCAGTGAGATTTACTGTGACGGACTGGGGGCGTGCCTGGATTGCTGTCCGGTCGATGCGATTGCCATTGAACGGCGCGAAGCCGCCGAGTTTGACGAAGAGGCCACGAAGAAATATCTGGAAGACATCCGCCGCAATAAAGCCGTTCACCAAAAGCAGGCGGCCGAGTCCGAGGGCTTTGTTTGTCCCGGAATGCGGATGATGAACTTTTCCAAAGACAAAACGGATATGCCGCCGGCGGGCGAATCGAATGCTGCTGTGCCGTCGCGGTTGGGCCAATGGCCGGTGCAGCTTAAGCTGGTGTCGCCGATGGCGCCTTATTTCGCCGGGTCGGATTTGATGCTGGTGGCGGACTGTGTGCCGTTTGCGATGGGCGATTTTCACAGCAAACTGCTCAACGCCAAAGCCATCGCCGTGGCCTGCCCGAAACTGGATGATACGGGCGCCTATGCGCAGAAGATTGCCGATATCATTACCACAGGCAAGCCCGAAAGCTTAACCGTCGTTCACATGGAGGTTCCCTGCTGCACAGGACTGAGGACGCTGGCCAAACAGGCCCTCGTTCTGGCTGGCTCCGACTTAAAGATCAAAGACATCACCATTTCCCTCCGCGGCGCTGTCCTCAATGAGCGGATTATCGACTAAGAAAAACAGGGGCAGGATTTATAAAGGGTTTTTGTAAAACCAGACCTGTCCTGTCTGCAGTTTTTACTGGTGTGCGAAAAGCCGACGCAAAATGCCGTTTTTCGATTGACTTTTGATAAGGCCGTCGTTATACTGTAATAGAATGCGGCGGGAAACTGCTGTGTCCCCTTGTCAGCCATTGGAGAGAACGGGTGATGCGTTCGGAGAACAGCTATTCAAACATCCATGTATGGGTCCTTGTGCGGCCGGCGGATTCCTTGTTTGCCGTTTTGCCGGCGTTTTTGCGGGAATACCGGTACGCTTACTCGATTTGTCCGACTCTTTATCATGTCCTGACGCGGCTTGGCGCCTCCGGCGATTGTCAGCCGGCGGCGCTGATTACCCGACCGGCGATGCTGACGGCACAGGCAGCGGCATTTTTGGTCAGACAGTACCCCCGGCTTCGAATGTTTGGCTGGATCGAGCGGAATGAATGCATCTCCGATCTGGCATTGGGTCCGTTTGCCGATAACGCCATGATTATAGTGAACCGGCTGAGCCGGCTTGAAGGAGCGCTTGCGGTGTTTTGTAAATCGCTGCTTGATGAACAAAGCCGAAATACACCGCAAAAGCAATCTCTGCCCTCGGTCGGTCTTAACCCGGCGCAGTACGAGTTGAGCGATGAAGAAGTGGAAGCATTATTGGGGGCCGGATAACGATGGATACGCCGCAACACACCTCGTTGCTGATCGGCTCGCCTCAAGGCATCTTTACGGACAGCCCGGTTGGACTGCGGATGTGCGGCACTATCTTTGAAGGCATTACGGCAGCTCAACACGGCGGATTTGATACGATTTACGCAGTTTTTTCGGGGCTTCCTGAACCGCCCGAGCAGGCGCTTGAAGCGCTGCACAGTGTTTGCCCCCGTGCCAGGATCACGATTCTGGTGCAGATGCATGACGAGCCGGCGGCGCTTGAGCTGATGCAGCGGTGCTCCTGGTCAGTCGGCGTGCTGGATTACCTGATCTGCCCCCAGAGCGGACAATCACTGCTGCCCGCCGGGATCGTTCCTCCATCTCCGCCGGGCGGCCTGTTTGAACGGGACAAAAACCGGCGTATCCGGGAACTGGAAACCCTGGTGATGCAGGACGATTTAACGGGTTTGAAAAACCGTCGGTATCTGCGGCACTTTTTGCCCACCATCCTGCAGAAAGCCGGCCAGTCGCATTGCCAGGTTACTCTGCTGTTGTTTGACCTTGATGATTTTAAGCATTATAATGATACCTATGGCCACGCCGTCGGCGACGAAGTGCTCCGACAAACTGCCAAACTGATTTGCCGATGCTGCCGGGGTCATGATGTGGTGGCCCGTCTGGGCGGCGATGAGTTTGTTGTCGTATTCTGGGATACCGCCAGTGTCAAGGTGCAGTGCCAGCCGGCAGCGGGGCAGGATCGTCGAAAAATCTGTCAGAGCCACCCGCGGGAGGCGGTGTTTATGGCAGAGCGGTTGCGGAAGGAAATCAGTGCTGCCGCATTTGATCAACTGGGGCCTCACGGCAAAGGGGCGCTGACCATCAGCGGCGGACTTGCGTCGTTCCCGCAGGATGCCAAAACCGCCGAGGAACTGCTTGAAAAGGCAGATTCGGCCATGCTCGAAGCCAAACGCTCCGGCAAAAACAAGGTTCTGCTGGTGGGTAAATCCGGTTGAAAGGGGGTTTACACAATGGCCGTTGCAGAGGCGGATTCGGCGTCTGTATTGTCCGGCTGACGGGGGTCGTATTTGGGCAGGAGGATTTTGAAAACAGAT
>JAKEGM010000049.1 GCA_022615575.1 Planctomycetales bacterium | reverse complement strand
CTGCCGAATGGTTTGGAAGTGCCGCTGCGTATCGGCCTGGAGCATGGCATAAATCGTGCGGACTTCCTCCGGTTCGCCCTCGATGACCTCAAAGAATCTGCCTTCGATGAGCGCCTCTTCCAGTTTCATCGCCAGCGAGAGGGCATTGATGCGTTCAAATTCGCTGTGGCCGGCGCGTTCGATAAGTTTATTGACATAGTCAATCGAATGGCGAATGGCCTCCACTGAAAACCGCTCCACAATAACAATCTCCGGAAAATCCTTCAGTTGGCCGCGAAGCCGCTCAAGCCAGCCGGCATGCCTGGCTTCCTCGGCCGCCAGTGCCGACCAGAAGGGCGCATCGTCGGAAAACCGCCCGGCGCAGACCTGGTAGAACCGGCCAATAACTTCTTCATGGGCCTGCAGTGCGGCCAGCAGGTCGTCCGGGGCGTTAGAGATTTTTGTCTGTTTTGCCATTTTTAGAGGGTTGGGTAGCCGCCCAGATACTCCGTTGCAGGCAGTTCGCCGACCAGGGGCAGGGCATATTCGATAAAGGCGTCTGTCATTCCGTTGCCATCGGCGTTGATATATTCATCAGGAACCGATTTTGTTTTTTCGGCTACATTGGCCAGATCCGTGCGGAAGTATTCGATGCCGTAGTTGACGCCGTTTCCGGTGCGTTTCATCGCCACCGAGCCGTTGTCTTCTTTCATCGAGTACTGCACTGCCAGCCGGCCGCACTGGCGGGCTTCGACGACATCTGTTTCGGACTGCAAGCCGGCAAAGCTGCGCTGCAGGTAGCCGAAGGTATCGGCGCGGATGCGCTTGATTTTGAGCTTGCCTTTGATTTGTCCGGCTAAAAAGTCCGCCAGCGCGCCGGTGCCGGAGAGCTGCACATTGCCGTGCGAGTCGCGTTCGGCGTTTTCGACGAGTTTTTCGGCCCAGGTGGTATGACCGTCGGCCATCATGCCTTCGCTGACGGCAATGACACACCGGCCCAGCTTCTTATAAACCGCGTCCACATCGGCCAGGAACTTCTCCATTGAGACCGGCCGTTCGGGAATGTAAATCAGATGCGGCCCGTCATCGTCGCGCTGTTTGGCCAAAGCGGCCGCACCGGTCAGGAAGCCGGCATGGCGCCCCATGATAACATCGATTTTAATGCCGGGGAGCGCGCGGTTGTCCAGGTCGTCGCCCATCAGGGCACAGGCCACGAACTTGCCCGCCGTGCCGAAACCGGGGCAGTGATCGGTGACCAGCAGGTCATTGTCGACGGTTTTGGGAACGTGAAAGGCCCGCAGGTCATAACCGGCTTTTTCGGCCATGTTATTGACGATGTAGCAGGTGTTGGCTGAGTCGTTGCCGCCGATATAGTAAAAATAGCGGATGTCACGCTTCCTGAATACATTCAGGATTTTTTCACAGTAGGCCGCATCGGGCTTGTCTCGACTGGATCCCAGCGCCGACGAGGGAGAACCCGCGACTTTTTCGAGCGTTTCCAGCGACAATTTTTTCAAATCGATAAAATGCTCTTTGACGATGCCCGCAACAGCATGGACGCCGCCGTAAAGACGGTCGATTTCCTTGTGTTTGGCAGCTTCTTCAATCACACCCACCAGCGAGGCATTGATCACGCCGGTTGGCCCGCCGGATTGACTGACGACTGCATTTGCCATATGATACCAAGCCTTTCATGTAGTGAGGTTAAAAAATCGCTTATCACACCATCGGGCTGGTGATTATACAAAACCTCCGCCATAATGCAAGTCCAAACATACCCTTGGGAGGCGTAAACTGGAATCAAACCTGTTACAAACCCATATTACAAGAGCCGAAAAATCTTTATTTTTCAGGCGGTGTATTTGACCCTGCAATGGCACTTTTGATGCCTCTGGTCAATTCCTATTTTAGAGTAAAGACGAGGATTTTATATGGCAGACATCCTCTGTTGGTGATTACTCAAAGTCCTCGGGGGTGAATTGTGTTTCAAAGCGGGTGCCGCCAAGCCGCAGGGCGGCCAATTCTGCCTCGCCGACCCGTCCGTAGATGAATTGCTGGACGATATCGTGCGGGTGATTGCGGATCTGCTCGGCGTTGCCGTCGGCAATGATGCGGCCGTTATATAGCATCACAATGCGGTCGGCAATCTTGTAAGCACTTTTCATATCATGGGTAACGACGATACTGGTGATTTTCAGCTCCTTTTGCAGCTTGATAATCAGCTCATTGATGACATCGGAGGTAATGGGGTCCAGCCCGGTTGTCGGTTCGTCATAGAGAATGACTTCCGGGTTCAGTGCGATGGCGCGGGCCAGCGCGACGCGTTTTTTCTGCCCGCCGGACAACGACGCCGGATAATGGTTCTGGAAGCCGTCCATCCCGACCAGAGCCAGCTTCTGTTTGACCAGTTCATCCAGCGGTTTATAATTGACCGCCTTATAGTGCTGTTGGACCGGGAACGTGATGTTTTCATAGACGGTCAAGCTGTCGAACAGTGCGCTCATCTGAAAACAGAAGCCAAACCGCGTGCGTATCTTGGCCAATTGCCGCTCATCCAGCGCATCAATGCGATGACCTTTGAAGAAAATCTGGCCTTCGGTCGGGCGTTCCAGCACAATCAGGTGCTTTATAAATACGGTCTTGCCGCACCCGGACGGTCCGATGATGACGGTTGTCTTGCCCTCTTCAATCGCCATACAGACGGAGTCCAGCACCAGTCGGTCATCGAACCGCTTGGTCAGGTTTTGTGTAACCAGCAGGCCGTCTTCGGGTTGTATGGATTTTCGCGTCACGATTGGTTTCTCGTATGCGTTTACAGCAGCGGCCTCAGCGGCCAGAAGCATTTATAAATCGCGTCCAGAACGACCGCAAAAACATAGTTTAAGAACAGAATCGTCATAAAGCAACCCACAAATGCCTCCGTGCAGGCCTCGCCGACCCCTTGGGCGCCCTGGCGGCAGGTAAAGCCCTTGTAGCAGCTGATTACGGCGATGGCCCCGCCGAAAAAGAAGCCCTTGAGAATGCCCGTGGTGACATCCCACAGTTCCACGCCGATAGCGCTGTAGTTCCAGTAGGCGCCAGCGTTGATTTTAAGCTGGTAAATGCTGATAAAATAGCCGCCGAGGATACCCAGCAAGTCCGCATACACAATCAAAAAGGGCGTCAGCAGCAGGCACGCCAGCACCCGCGGGGCAACGAGGTAGCCGATGGGATTGGTCCCCATGCTCTGGACGGCGGCAATCTGTTCGGTTACGTTCATCGTGCCCAGTTCGGCTGTCAGCGCACCGCCGACCCGTCCGGCCAGCATCACCGCCGCAAGCACCGGCCCAAGCTCCTTGACAACCGCGATGTTAATCAGCACGCCCAGCCGTTCCTCCAGTCCCATGCTGGCAAGCTGGCCGTACGTCTGAATTGCCAGAATCATCCCCACAAATGCCCCCGTTGCCATCACCACAGGAACCGACTGCACGCCGATGGCCTGCATCTGCGTGAGAACCAGCGGGTAGCCCTTCGGCTTGAAAATTGCCCCGAACATCGCCCCCATGGACAGCCAGGCAAAGCGGCAGAAACGTCCGATATGGCTGACTTTTGTGATTGTCCAATCGCCCAGTTCTTCAATCATTCTTTTTGTTTCCCGAACAGCTTAATTCAAGATAAAAAACCCGGTTTTTCGCCTGAGTCGATACGGCGCCCCTGCGTCCTGTTTGAATATCGGCCTTTTTCAATCCTGAACTTAAACCGGGTATCAAAAACTAAACTCCGAACAGGTTTTTGATGCAGAAACCTTGATTTTTGAGATTCAATCTGGTATAATCACCGTTTTGAATCGGTGAATTCAATCCCTGCTATGGGGGGTGTTTTTCTGCAATGAGGGTGATGCGATATCGTATGATGGCGGTGTTTGTTTCGTGGGTATTAGCGGGACAGGGGGCGTTCTGCGCAGCCGCACCGAATCCAAAGGCTGTTTTGGAAACCAATCTGGGGGACATTGTGGTTGAGCTTTATCCTCAGAAAGCGCCGATTACGGTGGATAACTTTCTATATTATATCAACAGCGGTTTTTATGACGGGCTGCTCTTCCACCGGGTGATTTACACCTTCATGATCCAAGGCGGCGGGTATTATCTGGATGGTCAGTATATTTATCAGGCGGCGCCGACCGCAGGGCCGATTCTTAATGAAAGCGGCAACGGATTAAAGAATCTGCGGGGCACGCTTGCCATGGCACGAACCAATGAACCGCATTCGGCGACTTCACAGTTTTTTATCAATCACGCTGATAACCCTCATCTGGACCGCCAAAATGCATCGGACGGCTGGGGGTATTGCGTCTTTGGGAAGGTCGTTGAGGGGATGGATGTGGTCGATGCCATTGCGCAGGTGCCGACGTGCTATGTCAGTGCCTCGCTTTCCAACTTCCCGTGCAATCCGCCGGTATGGATGAATAAGGTCTATGTACGGCCGTGCGAATGGTCCTATGACAGCGACTTCAATTCGGATGCGGCGATTGATTTTGCGGATTTTGCCAAGGTTGCATCTCATTGGCTGGATGATATGTGCGATTCGGCGGATGGGTTCTGCGGCGGAATCGACTTAAATTACAGCGGCGGCGTGGATATAGCCGATTTGGAACTGTTCCTTGCACATTGGAATCGAAAGGCCGGGTATGAACCGCAGGCAAGCGACCTTGTGCCCGGCGGTCAGATTAACCTTGAGGACGTCATGTGTTTTGCATCGCATTGGCTTGACGCTGGCTGTTCTGCCGTGAATACCTTCTGTGGCGGCGCCGATATCAACCGCAGCGGCAGGGTTGACAACGCCGATGCAGCCCTGCTGTGTGGGAACTGGCTGGATTCATATTGATCCGATAGTGTTCTATCTGTTTGTATCAGACAGGCGGTATCCACTTCTTGTTTATCGGACAGTTTCCCCGGAAATAAGAATTGTTGCATTTTAGGTTCAGAGATTGTATAATTTATAGATGAGTTCTTTGACAATTGGGGGCGACTGGCTTCGACCGGACAGGTAGAGGGCCAGGCGGCATGCCCAGGATGACGGTTGGCCTGGTAAAACATCCGTTAACTAATTTAACTGGCAACTACCAGTATGCAATGGCTGCTTAAATAGCGGCCCGTCCTGCACGACCCCTTCCCGCGGGTTTTGCACGGGCGCCGAAATGCGGGATAGCCAACCTGAAGGTTTGCGGCAGGGCGGCGAAATTCAGCAAAATAGCGATGCGTTCAGCCTGTCGTTCGGCGGGACGCGGGGCGAATCCTAAATGACCGACTATGCATGTAGAGGCCTGTCCTGAAATGTCACGGGACGGGGGTTCGAATCCCCCCGCCTCCACTGAGTGTACAGTGGAAATTTTTCGGCAGATAGCGATTTGCTTGTTTCCGCCGATTAGTCGAGTAGTGAGTAAAAAGGCCGGTCTTGTGACCGGCCTTTTTACTCTGTTGTTTGTTAAGGAGCTGTTTGTTTGGGTTAAAACTTCCAGCCAATGCCGCCGCCGACACCCCAGCCGTCGCTGACAAACGCCAGCTCTACCATCGCGTCAATGTTCTTGGTCAGGTGCATCAGCGTACCGACATAGCCGCCGACATTGGAGTCCTCTTCCATGTCAGCCGTCCCCGTTAAGGAGTAGGGGACTCCCCCATCTGTGCCGGTTTCTTTGGCGTCAATGTCGCCTTCTAACATGTAATAAAAGATGCCGCCGTAAAGATCCCAGCCCTGCATCTTAAAAGTCGGTCCAGCGGCAACCTGCAATTCATAAGCGTCAATATCAAAGCTGGTTTTATAGGTGTCTGACTCGCTTGATCCGGAGTAATCTTCATCCGCGCCGAACCAACTCATCAGGAAACCGACACCCCAATCCACTTCCTTGCTTTGATTCATTGTTATCCGCGTCCCCCATCCATAAGCAAGGTCTGCATCGCTGCTGAATGATATGTCATCCTGTTCGAGATCCGCGCCGCCGATTTTGGCATAGATTTCCCAACGGTCGTCAAGGCCATAGCCAAAGGTTGCGTAATAACGCTGAATTTCAATTTCATCAACATCAAGGTCACCCAAATTAAATCCCTCGATTGTAATGTTGGTTAATTCGATATCGTTCTCGGAAAAGTGGTAGGTGAAATCGGTTCTCCATTGTCCTTTTTTCAGGGTGGCGGTTGGCGGGCCCATAAAATCAATCGCCATTGCGGTAACGCTCAGAGAAATGACCATCAACACAACCCATCGCATCCGTTTGTCCATAAACATTCTCCTTTCTAAAAATTGGCTGGTTTTGGATTTTCCTGTATCCTTGACTTCTCATTGTTTCAAGCGTTAAAGTTATTGTCAAACGAAAAATATTAGTATTTTGGATAACTTTCAGGTATATAGGGAATTATACGGACACTATTATTGACTCCATCGTCCGATAGTATCGCTATGTGGGACATCAAAACTCCAAAGCCGGTCAAGCTGATAGTGGGAATTTTGGCGTGCGATGAGCAGTCGCTGGCGGCGTCCCATGCGCCCCTGATTGCCGCCTATGGTCCGACGGATTTGGTCAGCCGGGTCTGGCCGTTTGATATGACCGAATACTACATCAGCGAGACCGGGCCGAACATGGTACGGCAGTTTCTGGCCTTTGGGAATCTGGTTGACCCCGGGCGGCTGGCTGCCATCAAGCAGCAGACCAACCGGATGGAGCAGGAGTTGGCCAAACAATTGAATACGCCGTACCCGCGGCCGGTCAATCTCGACCCCGGTTTTATCGAGCCGAGCAAGCTGGTGCTGGCTTCTACCAAGAACTTTGCCCACCGCATTTATATCGGCGACGGGATGTATGCCGAGGTTACAATGACCTACACACGGGGAAAATGGGAAACATTCCCGTTTACATTTCCCGATTATAAGAGCGGACGGTATAATGAGTTCCTCAGTCAGGGTCGCGAGGCGGTTGTCCGCCAGCAACGGGCCTTGGAAAAGTAGAAAAGCAGGGTGGGCTGTGCCCATGCGGCTTGCAGATTACAGTTCAGGACAGTGCCGATGAGTCAGTTAGCGATCGCAGCTGCCGGTTTGCCCGTGGCGGCGTTTTTGTGCAGTGTATTTTTGACAGCAGGCGTGAAACGCTGGGCGGTACGGACAGAGTTTGTCAGCCGGCCCCGGGAGGACCGCTACAATCGCAATGTGATTGCGCTGGGCGGGGGGATAGCAATTTTCTGGACGATCGCCCTGTTTGTATTGGCCGGGGCGGCGGCGGTCGAGTTCATCCTTGCGCCCGGGCATCTTGCGTTCATCGATCAATCCGTCGCGCAGCATACCGCCGGATTTCAGTCGAAAACCAGCGATCTGCTTGTCATCGTCGCGGCGGCGTTTATCCTGCATCTGACGGGGCTGTGGGACGACCGAAAACATCCGGGGCCGTTTATTAAATTGGCGATTCAGTTTGCGGTCGCCATTGGGGCCGCAATCTGGGCGGATGTGCGGGTCGAGATGTTTATCGAAAATACAAGCATTACGACGGCGCTGTCGGTGTTCTGGATTGTGCTGATGATCAATGCTTTCAACTTTTTGGACAATATGGACGGCGCCAGCGCCGGGATTGCCCTGATTGCGACCGGCGTTTTGATGGCGGCGGCGTTTCGCAGCGGGCAGGTATTTGTGGGGGCGATGGGGCTGGTTTTCATCGGGGCGCTTGCGGGCTTTCTGGTGTTTAATTTTCCGCCGGCCAAAATCTTCATGGGCGACGGCGGCTCAATGGTGGTCGGTTTTTTTGTCGCGCTGCTGACACTGCGGACAACCTATTATAACGCCGAGGCGGGAACGAAGCTGTATTCGGTTTTCATGCCGGCGATTGCCATGGCCGTTCCGCTGTACGATTTCATCAGCGTGACATTCCTTCGGCTTAAGCAGGGCAAAAGCCCGTTTGTGGGCGATACGCAGCATTTTTCGCATCGGCTTAAGCGCCGCGGGCTTTCCGACCGGCAGGTGGCCCTGACGCTGTACCTGGCCACGCTGTGCACGGGGCTGGGGGCGATTCTGCTGCAGCGGGCCGACCTGCTTGGCGCCATCATGATTGCTGCGCAGACCGTACTGGTGCTGGTCTTTGTCGCGATCATGGAAGCCGCCGGCGCCGGCAGCAGGGGGACGCAATGAAACCGCATGAGGAAACGGCGGCGGTGCGTTCGCCCGTACTGCGGCGTCTGGAGCATATTCTGCTGTGCGTTGTACTGGGAGTTATGGTACTCCGTCTGACGGTTATCGAAAATCCCCACATTGACCAGCCGCAGACGCGGCTGCTGCTGACGGCGGAAATTATCAGTTTGCTGGCTTCGACCGTCTTGCTGGTTTGCGTTGGGCTGTGGCTGTTGTGTTCTATTGTGCTTAATCAATTCCGCTGGCGAAAGACGGGATTCGGAATGGCTGTCAGCGTCTTTGCAGCGGCCGGTGTCCTGTCGGTCTTTGTTGCCTCCGACAAACGCGCTGCCGTAACGGATATGGTAACGCTGCTGACCCCGATGCTGACGGGCCTGCTGTTGGTGCAACTGCTGGACAGGCGGCAGACGATTCGCCTGTCGCTGCTGCTGATTCTGGCGGTCGGCGCCGCCGCGGCAGTCCAGTGTGCCGATCAGTTAATGGACTCCAGCGAAACGCTGATTGCCGACTATCAGGCCAATCCGGTTGAACATCTGCGGAAATTGGGTATCGAACCGGACAGTATGGAACATTGGATGTATGAACACCGTCTGTATTCCAAAGATATACATGGATTTCTGATGACAAGCAATTCGTCGTCGTCGTTTTTTCTGCTGGCGGTCTTCGCGGCGATGGGATTGTGCGCCCAGGCGCTGACCCAAAGCCGCACGCAGGAACAATCAGCGGCCCTGGTTTGCTATGGTCTGGCGATGGTGGTTTGCGGCGGCGGATTGCTGATGACGCAAAGCAAGGGCGGCATCGGGGCATTTATCCTGGGGTTGAGCTTGTTTGTAATGCTCTGTGTTTTTAACCAAACCCTCTGGCGGCATCGTCGGATGGTTGGGATTGGGATACTGCTGGGGGCGGTTCTGGCCGTCGGCTGCGTTATTGCTTACGGTGTCCGACACGGTCGGCTGCCCGGCGGCAACTCGATGCTGGTGCGATGGCAGTACTGGCAAAGCGCCGTACAAATGATTCAGGACCGTCCGCTGGCAGGGGTGGGCGGCGGCAATTTTACTGAATTCTATCCCCGCTACAAAAATCCGGCCGCTTCAGAGACCGTTCAAAACCCGCATAACTGGATCCTGTCGTTGCTGTCCCAATACGGGCCGCTGGGGCTGCTGGCTTTTTCGGGGGCAGCACTGCGGCCGCTGTGGAAAGGTTTCCAGGGTCGGTTTCTGATTTCGGACAACGCCCCGACAGAATCCGCTTTAACAAAGGGGCATCTGTGGGCGGGGCTACTGGCGGCGTCCGGGAGCATGCTGCTGTTTGTCCGGCCGGCCTGGGTGGATACGGAGTTTTTATACCAGAATGTTGATGTTCGGGCGGCGGCCTATCTTGTGTTGTACTTGATTCCGGCGGTGGTTTTTGTTGTGTCGTTTGTGCTGTTGTGGGCGGCCTCGATGGGGGATAGCTCGGTTAGCGGCCGCACTGACCGGCTTAATACGGCATTGATGTGCGGGCTGGTCGCCGTGTTGTTTCATAACCTCATTGATTTTGCCCTTTTTGAGCCGGGGATATGGGGACTGTTCTGGATGCTGATTGCGATTTTGATGGCGGACAGGCATATTGCAGCGGGCCAAAAAGCATCAGTGGTTTTCCTTGATGCCTCTAAACGCCTTGGTCTTGCTTCGGGGTTGATACTGACATGCGTGATATATTTAACCGCGGCCTTTGTTCCACCGGTTCGTGCCAATCACATCCTCAAACAGGCGATGCGGGATGATATCCGGCGGATTGAACTGATTGACAAGGCCATTGTTGCCGACCCGCTTTCGCCAAAGACCGCGTATGCGGTTGCCGGGATGTTCACACAGACCTACCGTACCCAGCGGACAAAAGAGGTGCGGTTTCTCAGCAAGGCGCTGGACTATGCCCAAACCGCCGCCCGACGAAATCCCGCGGATTTCAAACCCTGCCGGCTGCAAGGGGAGATTTATACCCTGCTGGCCGAACAGGCCGCCGGCCAGCAGAAGGATGAATATCTCAAGCGGTCGTGCGAGGCGTTCACGCTGGCCCTTGGGCGTTATCCCGGAGCCGACCGTATTCATTATGCGCTGGCAAAAGTTGCCGAGCAGCTTAATGAGTACGATACCGCACTGGAGCATTACCAAAGGGCCGTTGAGATTGAGGATGCTTACCGCGCACAGTTTCGCGTGATGTACCCCGACCGCCAAACCGTCATCAGCCGGCTTGGCAATGCTGCCTATGAGGATGCAAAGAAAAAGATTGAGACCCTCAATGCCCCCGCAGACCCCGCCGGATAATTGGTGACAACGGGTTGCTGAGCTTTCCCCCCCCAATAGGGCAATTGAAGTTCCTGTTTGCGGCAAGTTTTAGCAAAGGTAATAAAAATGTCTGATAATCCGGGATAGCCGTAAAACGTCCTGTGATTTTATTGGGTGAATTCGTTCATTTTTTCCAGAACGTGTTCTTTATCGCAGGTTTCGAGGATGTTGTAGTCGTTGACCTGCCAGTCGAAGCGGCATACGCTGCGGTAGTCGCACCAGGTACACGGCGACTCCGTACCGAGGCGGTAGGGCGTGATGTCAATCCGGCCGGCGGAAAGGTCTTGCACCAGTTTTCGCACACACGCTTCGGTGTAATTTAACAGCGCCGCAAAGTCCTCCGGTTTCAAGGCCCCGCTGTTTTTGTAATTGCCGTAGGGGTCGCCGTCTTTGCTGGTGTAAAAATTGTAATACCGATTCCATCCGCCGGCTGCCGTTGTGTCCAGCGTCCCGGAAAACCGCCCGTCAAACAGGCCGTGGGCCTTGCCGAAGGCCGCCTGTGTCCCAGCCAGTTCCGAAAGCCGCCCCTTATCGATACCGCTGTCAATCGGCAGAAAGAATGCCCCCGCCGGGATGGTTTGCCCCTTCGGTTTGGCTGCGTCAGATGCGCTGCCGCGCTGTGCCGATTGCCGAATGGTCAGCAGGTACACCGGCAATTGCAGGTCAAGACCATAAAGGATTTTGGTAAATTCGACCTTTTTAGTCCCGCTTTTGTAGTCAAACACCACGCCCGCGGGCTGTCCATCAATGTTGGCGATGTCCAGCCGGTCAATCCTGCCGGACAACAGAACAAAGGGTTTTCCGTCTTTTCGAATCACCAGTTCCATTCCTTTTTGGGGGCCGAATTCCAGTTCGGCTGCCTCCTGTTCAAATGTCCCTGCCCGGCTCAGTTGTGCCAGCGCGGGCACAAAACAGCGGATGGTTTCTTCGGCCGACTGGATGATATGCCGGTGATGTGCCCGGCGGCGCATAAAATTGATAAGCTGCACATCCGAATTAAGAATGGCGTCGATTTGTTCATTGCAGAGAGCCACCAGCTGCGTATCGGTCAGGTTGCCCCACCGGCGGCCGCATTCCTTCATCGCCCCAAACATCCTCTCCAGCACATCGTGATAAAATTTACCGACATCCATTGGCTCCAGTTCCAGCCGCTGCCGTACCTCAAGGCGCAGCACATACCGGGCGAAATACTGGTACGGACAAGCCGCAAAACTGCCCAAGCGCGTTACCGATGTGGTTATCGGGGACGTAAACAGCTTGCGGGCGATTACCCCATCCAGCCGTGAGGTGTTGTTGTAGGCAAGCGCCCGGTTTGCCTGTTCGGCAGCCGCGCGCATTGCAGGGTCGGCGTCTTTTTGCGCCCTGTCCATCACGCCGGCGGCAGTCGTTTCGTTGTGTCCCGCCTTTTGCCGGTCCTTGCCCAGGTTTGAACACAGCCACCGGCCAAGCTGATCCTGGGTCTGGATGTCGGCGGGTTCGTCGGCCTGCGTCTGCGGATACGCAACGGCCGCATCCGCAAACATCGCGTCCAGCTGTTCGATGCCCGACCACGGCACGACGCTCGCTCCTTTTTCATCCATCAGGGGATACGAAATAAAAAGACGGCTCGAAGCGCGGGTCAGCGCGATATATGACAGATAGGGCCGATGCATCAACTGCCGTCCATACGGATTGGCCAACTCCATCTGCGCCGCCTGTGCCGCCTGATAATCCTGGTCAGTCAGCAGCGTTTCGCCCATCACCGGCACGGGGAACTGCTTCTGCACAGCCCCCCCCAGAAAGATCGCCTGCACATCCGGATGTCGGCTGCGTTCAATCGAGCCGACCAGCACCTGGTCCAGTGTCGGCGGTATCAGCTTGACCGTCACATTCGACAGCGCCTCGATAAAGATTGACCCCCACGCATCCGCCGACAGCGTTGTGTCGCCAAAGACGCCGCACAATTCGTCCATCAGGTCCAGCAGCTTTGAAAACAACTGGCGGTGTCCGAACTGCTGATCGGACGGGTCGCTGTCGGCCAGTTTAGCCAACGTTGTCTGCGCATCCAGTGTTTCAAGCAGTTTCCAGACCGCCTGCGTAAACTGTCCGGCGGTCATCGTGGGCCGGCGCGTCAAGGCGTCGCGCAAGGCGACCAGCGGTTCGACGGCCTGCCGCCGCAGGGCATCCAGACGCGGCTGGTCATAGCGGTCTTTGTCGTCGTCGGAGGCAAAGTCCCAGGCGGGTTTGCGGGTCCATTCATGGGTCTGTATATCGAACGCCCGGCAGTATGTCTCCAAATCATCGACCGCCTCGAAGGAAACGCCCGCCATGCCGGACTTCAGAAAACTCAGCACATCCGCCATCATAAAACCGCCCCGGGCCGCCTGCAGGGCCGACCCCGTCAATTCCACCAGGGGGTGGGCTTTCATCTGGCGGGGCCGATCCAGAAAGTGCGGAATGGCGTATTGTGAAAACGCCGATTCGATATAGTGCTGATAGACGCCCATGTCCGGCACGACAACCGCAATATCCCGGTAGCGAAGCCCCTCGTCTTTGACCAGACGGCGGATGGTGGACGCCATCCAGAGGGTTTCGGCACGCACCGAACCGCAGGCGGCTATGTGAATCGCCTCTTTTGCTTTGTGCGGCCGAGGGGATGTATCCGATGAGGCAAGTGCGGCTTCCAGTGCTGCCAGGGCCGGCGATTTTTCAAACCGCCGCGGCGTACCCAGAAGGAGGGGGGCTTTGACGGTCAGCCCGCACGCCCGAACAACCCGCCGCAGTTGGCAATAGGTCTGCTCGGTTAGGGCAAATAAGCTGCATGGATCAAGATTTTTTTTGTCGTCATTATCCAGGTCAATTTGCCCCGGATTCAGACACAGGGCAATCGATGCCTCGCTGCAGGCCCTCAGCAATTCGGCCAGCAAATCCAACTCCTGGCCGCTGAAGCCCGAAAAACCGTCCACCCACAGCCGTGCCCCGTGCAGAAACGACGCGGCGGCCGCATTTTTTTTCGCCTGGGTCAATCCCCCGTCCGGATTGACAAATTGCCCGTTCGACGATTCAAAAAAATGCTCATAAGCGGTGAATATCGCGGCGATATCCGCCCATTTGACAGCCGCCAGTTCCTGTCCCGGCTGTCGGGACAGCGCCTCGGCCAACAGTTGAATCTGCCGGGCTGTGCAGTTGCTGGCCTGCAGGTCGCTGAGCAGGTCGGACAGTTTGCCTGCCAGGCCTGTTCGACGTGTATCGCCTTTGTACAGCCGCAGACGGTCCGACAAATCCAGCAGCAGCTTGTGGATTGCCATCTGGCGGCCCGTGCGGGACAGTGGAACCCCGCCCTGGCGGACACCATTCAGCCAGAACCCCAACCGGTCAAACGACAGAACCCGAAGCTGCGAAAAACCCGCAATCCCCGGATACGACAGGATGGCCCGCTCGACCTGGTAGGTCGCCTGTTCCGGAACCAGCAGAATCAGCGGCTCATCGCCTCCATCGGCCATCGCAGCGCATACCGCGTCCAGGCACCATCGCGTTTTGCCGGTTCCGCTCCTGCCCAGAATGAATTGAATCCCTGCCATCAAACTCCCTTTTGCCTCTGTCTGCTTCAGCGCCTGACTTTTACCACATCCCCTCCGCTTTTTCAATCACAAAGCCCCTCTTCTGATTTCATACCTTCTTTCGTTTAAAGTGTTTTTTTTCATCGGGCGTCATTTTCTCCGTGGCGTACTGAAAAATCGTTCGCGGGGCGGCATCTTTCCATTTCAGCAGGAAGCGTTCGGTCGGCTTGGGCTGCGTCTTCCACGCCTCCCGCAGAAACCATCCCAGCCCCTGCTGCACCGTATGTTCGGGATCCATCATCATCGGCTCGATAAACGCCAGCAGCGGTCCGACATCGGCGCTGGTTTTAAGCAGGTTAAGCATAGCTACCGGCACGGCCCGCCGCTGATATTTGTTCTGCGCAGTGCGCCAGCCGCAAAGGTCTTCCGGCGAAAGGAGGTCCCGGCTGAAGAAAACCGACAGCAGACAGCTGCACAGGATATCACAATGTGCCCAGTTGACGATGCCCAGTCCAAACCAGCTTTCGACCGCCGAAAAGGTGGCGGCGTCAAACCGGCCGCGGAACTCCCTCAGCAGACAAATCGCAAAGCCGGTCTCTTCATACTTGCCGCTTTTGACAAGCGAGTTTGCCGCTGCAAGTACCGTCTTTGTCGTAAGATTCGGGTCGCTGACAAGTGTGCGGACTTTGTCTTTAACCAGCTTGTCCGAAAGGCCGTACGCGTCGTACCCCTCCGTGAAATACCGGGCATATTTTTCCGCGACGGCCTTGTCGGCATGACGCCGGCAATAGCGGCGGATTTCATCGCATAATTGAGCGGCGTTCATCATGGACTTCATCCTGGGCACATGGTAATCGGTTATTGAAACCGGAGATTGCTGCAACAGTACTATACCGTTCCGCCGACACTTTTGCAACGGACTTTAAAATCTGCGTCCGCCATAAATTACCGGCAGATAATGTCCTATTTTGGAAAATTTTTCTTTTCAAACCTGCGCCGATTAGGTTTACTGTAGGAACAACGGTTTTGCCGCTGCGTATGGATTTCGGTAAAACGAGGGCTGCGAAACGAAACATTTTGGCCAGACGTGATAAGATTTAGAAAGGGCCGGCCGCCCATCAAAATGTAATGTGAAAATCTTGAAAGCGGATACCATGGGCAAAAAACTGTATATTGGGAATTTAAGTCCCCAGGCGGATGGAGAAATGCTCAAAGCGTTGTTTTCCATGTTTGGGACCGTCGAAAAAGCGTATATCATTCCCGATCACAAGACGGGGAAGAGCCAGGGATATGGTTTTGTCGTTATGAGCACGGATGCGCAAGCCCTGGCTGCCATCAATGCGCTCAACGGAAAAAATTGCGGCGGCTACACCGTAAAAGTTGAAGAATGCAAGGGGAAGGCGTAGACAGCATCGAACCCTTGGCCTGGCCGGGAGAAAAAGGTGAATCGTCAGAATATAATGCACGTATACAAATTTATTGCGGCGGGGCTTGCTTTGATGGCGATGTCTGCCGCCGCGAAAACTGTCCTGATTCAGTATGAAGACCAGTCGTCCGGCGCCCGCATCGAACCGGCCAGGATGAATGACCGGCCCGGCATTGCCGTGGTGTTCGAGGGGACGGACGACCTGCATTATTACGCCAGCCCGGCAACAGCGCCGTCGCCGGGCCTGGAATTGACTGTCACAGCTCAGGGGCCGGGGCTGTCCTTCGGTCCTTGCGTCTATCCGGTCTGGAGTTTTTTTAACGACCCGGCACAGGGCAGGACGGAGGTCTATATCGGCAATTTTACGGTTTTTGTGCCTCTGACGGAAACCGCTTCACGCCAGGACACAGTTGAAGTAACCGCCGTCGTTAAAGGCATGACCTGCACCAGCAAGTTGTGCCTGCCTCCATTTGCAAAACAGCTGACCGCTAAAATTGATTTTTCACAAGTCAAAAATTGGCCGACGGTTGACTTTAAGCCGGCCCCGCCGCGACAGCAGCCGTCCGGGCTGCAGGACCAGCAGCCGGTTGCACCGCCCCCCTCCGACAACGCGCGCTCTGTTAGCCCGCTTTCAGATGTGCTGGCCGGCTGGAAGGAGCAAACAACCGGCACGGCGGCCGGCATTGGCGGAAATCCCGCATGGTATCTGCTTTTAGCCCTGCTGGCGGGTCTTTCCATCAATATTATGCCGTGCGTGCTGCCGATTATTCCGCTGATTATTATGCGTCTGGTTGCACAGGCCAAAGAATCTCCCGCCAAACGCGCGACGCTGGGGTTTTCATTCTGCGGCGGGATTGTGCTGTTCTTTGCGGTCTTCGCGGCACTGTCGGCGATTGTCAAGCTTTCAACGGGAACGGCGCTGAACTTAAACAGCTTGTACCGCAGTCCGGCCGCAGCCATTACGCTGTTTATTCTGTTGGTGTTCTTTGCGCTGGTGCTGATGGATGTCCTGACGCTGGCGCTGCCGTCCTCGCTGGCTTCTCGACAGGGCAGCGGGGCAGGAGTGGCCGGATCGGTCAGCATGGGTTTTTTTGCGGGCGTTTTGAGTACCCCGTGCAGCGGAGCGATTCTGGGGGCTGTGCTGGTTTGGGCGCAGACCCAGCCCCTGGCGGTCAGCAGTACAGCGCTGGTCCTGATGGGCATTGGAATGGCCCTGCCGTATGCGGCGCTGGTGGCGGTTCCCAAACTGCTGAACATTGTACCCAGGCCTGGAACATGGATGGAAATCTTCAAAAAGACAGGCGGCTTTCTGCTGCTGCTGATAGCGTTTAAGTTCACGCTGGCCACGCTGGCCAAGGAACATCTGCTCAATGTGCTGATTTATGGCGTGATTTTTGCCTTTTGCGTGTGGATGTGGGGTTCGTGGGTCGGCCTGACCACGCCGGCAGGCAAAAAATGGACCACCCGGCTGCTTGCCGCCGCAATCGCTGTTGCGGCGGGCCTGTGGCTGCTGCCGTCGATCACTCCGCCGAAGATCGACTGGCAGCCGTATGACGCCGCGGCTGTGCAGAAGGCAATCGAAGCCAACAGGCCCGTCCTGCTGAAATTTACCGCCGACTGGTGTACCAACTGCAAAATCGTGGATAAAAATGTCTATCAGCAGCCGGATATCGCCAAGCTGGTAAAGGACAAGGGCTTTGTCGCTGTTAAGGCCGACACCACCCAGGCCGCCTTCCCCGCGGCGGTGGACATGAATTGCGTCTTCGGCGAACCGGGCAATGTCCCCGTCACCATCCTGCTCAATCCAAAACAGAAAACTCTGACCAAACTCCGCGGCATTTTTGCCGCCGGCGAATTTAAGCAGCTTGTTTCCGAAAAGTTTTAAAACAAGGGGGAAATTATACCTGGCTTTTGACTGCGACGAGAAACGAAGCCGCATTGTTCGCCGCCCAAATGACCAATGGGCGTCATAAAGCCGTTACTCCCCCATAATTATACATTCCGGGTCATAAGGATTGCCGCATGCCAGCCAGTAATCGGCCAACAAGAGAAGGTCGTCGATGTTTTTACCGTCTGGTTCAATTAGCCAATTCGTCGCCAAGTAAGAAAAATCTTTTATCGTGATAACGCAATCGCCATCTGAATCCATTTCCGGATCAAGCTGGCATTCATAAATGGTAAATGTCGCGGAATAATCTTCTAATCCCGGATGGTCAATATCCGCAATCCGAAGACGGCAATCTTGCATATTAATATTCGGAACTTGCCACGGGATCGGACCTCTGCAGGTACCGGTGCCGATGAATACCCATCCAGAACCGGGATATGCATAGTAAAGAGCAAACGAGTACGAACAAGGGCTGTCTTGATGAGGCGGAAGGGGGATATAATCCGTAAAAATGTTCCATTTCCATTGAATGAATTGTGTTGAACCGCCGGCTACGTAGCCCCTGTCAAAAACCAACTCCAGTTTCTTTCCGCAGTCCTGCGGGACATTTCTTTTATTAAGCCATTCCTCGATAATTATTTCATCGCCCTCGTCAATCCGAAAATTTCTGTCAAAGTCCGCCTGCGGATTATAGCGTAGATCGGGATACGAGGTCGGCCATGAACCACCATAAGTTGCCATAAGAATTGAAAGATCTGCAGTGGTTACACGCACCTCGCCCAAAGCCCCCTGACAGTCAGCGTCTCCATGGCATTGTGCCGAACAAGTGGGATTATTCCAGACAGAAAAATCAAAGACAGCAACGGCCTGTGCAGAAAGACAGATGATCACCCATATACTTATCCGCATAGCAACTCCCCTTTCTTTCCTCTCCTAACGACAGATTTCTATGTCCCTGGGTACCTTCGATTTTACAAAAAAATAACACTAAAAAAAGTAAGTCAATTTTTTTGAAAAAGCCGCAAAAAAGGGCTTTTTGAGTCGGGAAGCGGGTGCGGTACTTTTTCAGAACCCTGAAAAAGGTTTGAATAATCTTGAATTATTTATACAATACCGCCCATGGCAAAGGCGAAAAAGTCAAAACTCAAGGTCGATCCGGCCGAGGCGAAGGAACGGGTCTTGAAAATCCTGCCGATTTTGAAAAAGACCTACCCCGATGCCAAAATCGCGCTGAACTGGGATGACCCGTGGAACCTCTTCGTGGCGGTTGTGCTGTCGGCCCAGTGCACGGATGTACGGGTCAATATCGTCACCAAAGACCTATTTGAAAAATATAAGTGTCCGCAGGATTATCTAAACGTTCCGCAGGAGGAACTGGAGCGGGATATCCGCTCGACCGGCTTCTATCGCAACAAGGCCAAAAACATCCGCGGCGCCGCACGGAAGATTATCGATGACTTCGGCGGCAAGGTTCCGCGGACAATGGACGAACTGCTGACCCTGCCTGGCGCCGGCCGAAAGACCGCCAACTGCATCCTCGGAAACGCCTTCGGTATCCCCGGCATTACCTGCGACACGCATGTCATTCGCCTGTCCGGCCGGCTTGGGTTGTCGGAAAACAGCGATCCGGTCAAGCTGGAGTTCGACCTGATGGAGATTGTCCCCAAAACCAAATTCGGCGGCTGGACAATGTTCTCCCATTACCTCATCTGGCACGGCCGCAACATCTGCATCGCCCGCAAGCCCGACTGTCCCCATTGCCCCATCGCTCCGTACTGCCCATCGGCTGAAACTCTGACCTGTGGTGAACACCCCGCCCCAATAGGCATTTGATTTGTTGACAAAACACGATAGTAAAAAGTGAACAACGCATACAGGAAACAGATGATTAAAATGGAAAGAAATTTATGGAAAAGAGTAGTGGTATGAGGTCTGCGAATTCAATAATGAGCATTTTTGCCTTAACGGCTTTGGTATCGGCGTGTGCAGCTCTGCCGGGCTGCGGAGGAAGGTCTGATGCCGACAGGACATTAAGCAGCATGCCTTATCGGCTGGATGCGGGGCTTGAAACCAGGGCGATTTCAGGAGAAAACCCGACGGGCGAACGAGGCAAAAGCGGGATGGCGGCAAGTCATCTCGGTGTTGGCCGCAAGGGAGCGCCCAACATAACAATTGCTCCCGGCCAGACGGCGGACCTTTGTGATATTGCCGGCCCCGGGACCATCCGCCATATATGGATGGCGGGGACGATCGACCAAAACAGAATGGCTCTTCGAATCGCTGTTATCCGGGCGTATTGGGAGGAACAGGAACATCCGAGCATTGAGTGTCCGCTGGGAGATTTCATGGGTCTTGCTCATGCCAAGGTTACTCCGTATCAGTCGGCGGTGCATTCTGTCGGCGAACTTACCGCATTGAATTTCTGGCTTCCCATGCCTTTTGAAGAAAGGGCCCGACTTACGCTTACGAATGAATCGGATAAAGCCATTACGTTGTGGTACCAGGTTGATTATACGATTAATGACCGGCACCCGAAGGAGTTGGGTCGTCTTCATGTGAGTTTTCGCCGGGAGAATCCGACAACGATGAAAAAGGATTTTGTGATTATGGAAAAGCGTGTCGGCAAGGGCCGTTATATGGGTGCGGTGCTTGGGATACGCTCATTTGACTCGAACTGGTGGGGCGAAGGCGAGATAAAAATTTACAGTGACGGCGACCGGGAATTTCCGACGCTTTGCGGGACCGGGTCTGAGGATTATGTCTGCCTGTCTTACGGTGTGCAGCACACGCCGTTTTATCTGCATGGATGCAGTTTGAATAAGGACGGGTTTATCAGCATGTATCGGTGGCATCTGCCGGACCCGATTTACTGGGAGAAGGAGTGCTATATTACCATTCAGCAGATTGGCTGGAAGGATGGACTGTATGAACGGCAGGACGATTGGTCTGCTGCGGCGTTCTGGTATGAACCGATACCCAGCGCGCCGCTTGGGGTTTTTCCGTCGCTGACGGAGCGGACAGCCGATTTGACCTCAAAGTGAACCCCGGCGGTAAAATGTTATTGCCTTGCGTAATCCGCCATTGCTCAAAGACAAACCCGGTGTTTCTGCTGCCGGGTTTTTTGTTTAATGGCCGAACACGCGCGGGAAGCGGTGCCGTTATCGCTGCCGGACAAAATCGGCAAAATTCCTGTTGTCAAAGGGGGGCATTTGTGCCACAATAACAGTGGTTTATTATCGTACGACAAGGGATTTTATGATTTTTACGCTGCACAGATATATCTTTCGCGAGCTGTTCCGCGTGTTTGTTCTGGCGACGATTGCGCTGACCCTGATGCTCAGCTTGGGGCTGCTGGTCCGCTGGCTGCTGGATTTCGGCGTTGGGCCGGCGCAGATTATCCATCTGCTGGGGTATTTTCTGCCGATTTCGCTGACGTTTGTGCTGCCGATGAGCGCGCTGTTCGCTGCGTCGCTGATTTACGGGCGGTTTGCGGCGGACCGGGAGCTGGATGCCTGCCGGGCCAGCGGCATCAGCATGTGGACGCTGATTTATCCGGGACTGATGCTGTCGATTCTGGTGGCGGCGGCCAACCTGACGCTGAGCTTCTATGTGGCTCCGGCGTTTGTGCACCGCAGCGAGCGCAGCGTCAAGGCCAACGCCGAGCAGATTCTGTTCCGTAATATCCAGCGGAAGGGCTTTTATGCGCTTCCGCAGAGTCGGTATAAGCTGTTTGCCGACTATGCCGACCCCAAGACCAATCTGCTGGAAGGCGTTGTGATTGTGGATTTGCCCGAGGGCCAGCCGGCCCGCCTGGTGACCGCCGAGCGAGCGCGAGTCCGCATCGAAACATATCGCGATTACAACGAGGCCACCATTGTGTCGCAAAATACCCATCGGCTTGACGAGGTTGCCCCGGCGTTTATCGGGAATGTGTCGATTTCGACGCGGTTTGCATCGCTGCTGACCGACAAGATCAAGTTTCAAAAACTCGAACAGCTCAAACGCATTCAGCTTGACAAGATGAACTATTTTCCCATTCGTCAGCAGGCGATACAGGTGCGGGGTCAGGCGGCGATGGAACTGCTGGCGTGGGATATCGGCCGGCGGATGGAACAGAGCCGCGAGTACTACGAATTGGAAGATGCGGATCAGATGCGGGTGTACCGACTCAGTGTTGGCGCCTGTCGGATCGATCCTAAAAAGCCCAGCCGAATGGAACTGGATGGGCCGATCCGGCTCTTGCAGATTGATGCCCTGCGTAACAGTTTAACGGTTCAATATGACACCGACAGCAAGGGTTCTCTGATGCTGGAAGGCGATGGCTCGAGTTTGCGGCTGGAGATGACGCTCGAAAGTCCGACCTGGCAGCGCCCGGGTCCGGGCGCTCCGAAGGGACGGTCACTGCAGAAATATGTCAATAATATTCAGTTTCCAAAAGACTTGGCGGCGATGGTGACGGCCGACGAGCTTCTGACAAAGCTGGCCGAGGTTGGCGGGGGGCAGTCCGATTGGCCGGTTGCCGTCAGCGAACGATTGAAGAACGCCTGTCGGGAGCTTCAGGATCGGCTTGGGCGGGTGGACAAGGAAATTTATGCCGAGATTCATTCGCGGCTGGTGCTGGGGCTGGGGTGTGTGGCGCTGATTTTGACGGGGATTGCCCTGGGAATCCAATTCCGCGGCGGCCACATGCTCAGCGCCTTTGGAGCCAGTGCCATTCCCGGCGGCGTGCTGGTAATGTTTATCCTGTCGGGAAAAGAACTGACCAAAAATCCTGCCACGCCGGCTGCGACAGGGGTGCTGGTGATGTGGGTCGGGCTGGCAGTGCTGGCGATTGTGACGGTGTGGGTTTATCGTAAACTGCTGCGAACCTGAAGGAAGCCTGGACGAACCATGAAGATTCTGGACCGCTATATCGCACGAAATTTTCTGTTTGGCTATTTCATCGCGCTGTGTGTGATGGTCGGGATGTTTCTGACGATCGACCTGTTTGTCCACCTGGATGAGTTTGCCGAATTGCGGACCGACAATCCGCAGCTTAACCTGAGGCGGATCGATGTGGCGTGGACGGTCATGCGGTTTTACGGGATTCGGTGCTGTTTGTGGTACAAGGACATGGCTGGCATGATTATGGTGGTTGCGGCGGTATTTTCGCTGGCCCGTATGACCCGCAATAATGAGTTAATCGCCGTGATGGCCTCGGGTACGAGCTTAAAACGCATCCTGGCGCCGATTCTGTTTCTGTCGCTGTTTCTGACGGGGCTGATGGTGGTCGATCAGGAAGCGGTAATTCCCCGGTATGCGTACGAGCTGATCCGCAAGCATGATGAATTATCGTATGCAGGCACGTATGATGTCTGGTTTATCGGGGACGACCGGGGCAGTTTGTTTTGCAGCCGCAGCTACGAGGAAAAAAGCCGGACGCTTCACGAACCGCTGATTATTTTGCGGGAACCCCTCAGCGGTCAGGAAGATATTTATCGTATTACCGGAAAAATCCAGGCGGATACGGCGGTGTACGACAGCCAAAGGGAGGGGTGGACGCTGACCGGCGGGCGATGGATGCAGCTGACCGAAGACGACCAGGAGGTTGCGCCGCTGCAGCAAATCCAGCCCATCGATTTTTACCCGAGCAAGCTGACCGCCGCCGATATTCCCGTCCGACGGCAGGAGGGTTTCAAGTTGCTGCTGAGTCTTGGCCAGTTGACAGCGATGGAAAACAACCCGGGCACGCGCCGCACCGACATGGCCGAGCTGGCGTTGCAGAAACACAGCCGGATTACAGACCCGCTGGTCAACCTGATTATGCTGATGGTAGCGCTGCCTGTACTGGTCTGCCGTGATCCCAAGGCAATGAAAAATGCGATCATCATCAGCTTCATGACGACCCTGAGCTGCTTTATCGTGGTGTTTGCCTGCAAACTCTTTGCGGCGGAGATTGTTTTCGGACAGGTGCGCCCGGCACTGTGGGCATGGGCGCCGATTTTTATTTTCTTCCCCGTTGCCCTGATTGAAATCGATTCGATGAGAACCTGATCGCATCCCTTCGCAAGCCCCCATTTTTGAGCCATATTATTTATCGGACGATGATTTAACAGGCCGGCAGAATTTTTCGGCAAAAATATGCCCGATAAAAAATCCGAAACAGGCAAAAAATCCATCCTGTTTGACATTTTTATAAAAAACAAATTATTTTTCCCAAATACCCTAAATTATCCAATTTGACATTGACGATAATGAATCCATGGCGATTAAGCTCACTAAATTTATGGAGAATGGAACTATGGAGAGCACGATTGTTGAACAGCGTCAGGATATTCGCTCGGATTTAAGCTGGCCGGTCAGCATCTGGCTGCCGAAGGCCAACCGTTTCTTTAACGGCAAGAGCGTCAATGTCAGCAAGGGCGGGGCATTCTTTACCGTGCCTATGACCGCTCCTATCCGGCCCGGCCATGAAATTGAAATTAATTTCCCGCGCACCCCGACCCTGGCAAAACAGAAAGGCCAGTATGCCCGCATCAAACACGCCCGTGTTCTGCGGGTGGAACGCAATCAAATCCTGCAGGCCGGCTCAATCGGCGTAGCGGTACAGTTTGCCGAGTAATTTTGGTGAGTTGCTTTTGACCATCAACGGTTCCCGCGCCGTTTAAGTGCGGGTCAATATATCGTTGGGCCGACACGACCCTGTCGTGTCGGCCTTGTAATTTTCAGCCCCGGTTACGATTCCTGCTGCGTCATTTCCTGAATGAAGGCGTCGGCTTCATTGATGGAGCGTTCCATTTCTCGGATCAGCGTACCGATTTCACTTTCCATTGTCGTCAATTCACTTTGCAGCGAAGCGACGGCCTGGGCATTGAGGTTATGCTTGAGGAACAGCACCTGGTCGCCGAAGGCCGCCAGCACGGGCGCGATTTTGGACTCGGCGCGTTCCATCGCGGCGATTAGCGTCTCATAGCGTTCCTGCGTTTGCTTAAATTTGAGCTGACTCGACTTGCGAAGGGTATCGCTTGTGTACTGATCCAGTTCTTTTTCCCATTCGTCAAACAGGGCCTTGGCAACCCGTTTGACGTCCCCGATGCGTTCATGGACGGCCTCCGCCTTTTTCCTGCTTTGTTCATATTCGGCGTTGAGGATTTTGTATTTGTCCTCCAGTTTGCCGCCCTGGAAGTTCACGACGGCGCTGAATTCCTCCAGCGCGGAGGCAAACTGCTCCTTGGCCTCGGTCTGGGCGTCGCGGGCTTCGGCGACGTTATCCACCAGGATATCCCGTTTGTGCACACCGAATTTCTCCATCGTGCCGTAATATACTTTTTGACAGCCGGCCCCTGTCAACAGTGTCCCGCTGATTATCAAGAGGCCCCCGATATACTGTGTGGTTTGTTTCATAGAATTCTCCCTGGGGTTGTTGACACATTTTTATTTGAAGCAAACGACTTATTTGCTTTTAATGGCATCGACGATTTTGCGGGTACGTTTATCCGCCAGGTGGCTGTGTACGACAAAAAGGGCGTGAATAGAGCCGGGAATCCAAAAACACAGCCACAGCACGATATTCAGTAAAAACTGAAACGGTTTGCCGCAAAGCAGAACCGCCAGCGGAGGCAGCACAATGGCCAGAAAGTATCGCATTTTATCTCCTTTATAAACACGTCTGTCACAGTTTGATATCCAATTATAAACCTGTCAGGACAATTAAGCAATACAATTGTACTTGAATTGCCGCTCTGCAGGGCTTACAATAACCGTTATCTGTTTGGAACCAGGAACAAGAACGTGAAAGGATGAATTTGCTCCAGATGCCTGAACACAACCGGCTGCCGTTGACGCGGATACAGAAACTGATCGGCGCTTATATGCATCAGTCCAAGCGGACAAAGCCCAGCGCTTATCTGCGGATGCGGGCGGATTTAACCGAACTGGTCGCGGTGCGCAAGCGTTGCTGCCGTACCGCAGGCGTGCGGGCAACGACCAACGACTTTTTTATCTATGCTATTGCCCGAGCCGTTAAAGAGTTTCCCCTGGTGGCCGCTTCGATGGATGCCTCCGGCGCCCACCGGGTCATCGCTGAACACATCGGCATCGGTTTTGCGGTGGCTGCGCCGCAGGGACTGGTGGTGCCGGTTCTCAAGGAAATGGAGCATAAAAACCTGGCCCAGACGGCCATAGAAAGCGAAGAACTTCTCAAAAAAGCGCGTTCGGGCAAACTTCTGCCGGATGATTTCGACGGGGCCAGTATGGTTCTGACCGGTCTGGGAATGTACGGCATCGAGTCGTTTTACGCCATCAGCCCGCCGTCGGCGACGGGAATTATCTCCATCGGCACTATCGAAGAAGCCGTCATGCCCGCTGCTGACGGCGTACAGATACGAAAGATGATGTATGTGGCGATGGCGTTTGACCAGCGGGTTGTGGATGAGTTTTACGCCGCCGGCTTTTTGCGGAAGGTCGTGGATTTGCTGCAAAACCCAACGGAACTGACGCATTAATAGAATCCTGTCTGCGCCGTGTGCGCAAATGCGTGAAATTTTTGATAAACAGGGGGTGTTTTGTGAAAAAAGTGTTGACAACAGGCACAGCCGCGGCAATAATTGAATGCAATTGAATGATAAGATCGTTCGCCAGAGCGGTCTTCAATACAAAAGGTTGCTTCTCATCATCCACGAAGCAGCCTTTTCTTTTTACTCTCAAACGCCCGCCGGCTTTTCTTCGGCTGCCGGTTGGGCTTCGGTTTGCAGTGCGTTGGCGGTATTGGCGGGATTCGCCGATACTTCGATGGGTGCTGTCGTATCGATGTGAAGCGCAGGTTGTTCCCTATCCGCGACAGGGGCCGATTCTGCGGCCGGTGCAGGATAGTCGATGAAGTCGGCCACCGCCTGGTAATCGGCGGCGCCATTACAGGTTGGTTCGTATTCAAAAATGGTTTGGCCGTGGCTGGGGGCTTCGGCCAGTTTAATGTTGCGCCGGATATGCACCGGGATAACGGCGGCCCTTGACCAGGGCTGCTCGCTGCTGCGCGCCGCCGACAAGAAACGCTCAATATCCTGACAGACCTCGTTGGATAAGCTGGTGCGGCTGTCAAACATGCACATTAAAATGGCCGATACCCGCAGCGCAGGATTGATACGGGTCTGAACAAGCGTAATCGTTTGCAGCAGCCGGCTGAAGCCCTGCAGGGCCAGAAAATGCGGCTGAATCGGGATAACCACTTCGTCGACGGCAGCCAGCGCATTGAGCGTCAATAAGCCCAGCGACGGCGGGCAATCGATAATCACATAGTCAAATCGGCTCCGTACGGTTTCTAGCGCCTGCCGGAGGATGATTTCACGGCCTACTTCGGTTACCAGTTCGGCTTCGGCGCCCACCAGGTCAATGCTGGCGCCCAGCAGCCACAGGTTTTCCCGCACCGACCGTGCGGCATCCGTTAATGAAGCGCCTTCGGTAAGCACCTCGTATGTCCCCGGAGCATCGGCGTCGCGGTCGGCGCCGAGGTGAATGGTCAGGTGGGCCTGCGGGTCCATATCGATGACCAGCACCTGCCGGCCTTTGAGGGCCAGGGCGGCAGCCATATTGACGACGGTTGTGGTTTTGCCCACGCCGCCTTTTTGATTCAGAACTGCAATTGTTCTCAGCCGCATGATCCCTCCGCAGAGGATGACGATACAGGGGGGGTCTGAAGTGTTTTAAGGACGGCATCCAGTACGCCGTTGACAAAGCGGGGTGATTGTTCCGTGCTGAATTTTTTGGCGATTTCGATGGCCTCATTGATGACGACTTTGCAGGGAATATCGGAACAGTATCGCAGCTGATAGACGGACATCCGCAGAATGGCCCGATCCACATGCGACAGCCGCGACAGCTTCCATCGCACCGCCACTTGCGCAATCAGGTCGTCGGATGCCCGAACAACCTCCCATGCATCGAGTGTCCATTTTTCCGCAAGATTCACCGTCATCGGGTCATCGGTATTCTCACGGAAAAAGAGGCGCAGCATCGGTATGACATCGCTGCCTTGTACATCCAATTGGCAAAGAGCCTGCATCGTGAGTTCTCTGGCTATCGTTCTGCGATCCAAAGGTGTTCCTTCGACGAGTGTTAATTTCATCCATTCCGGCGGTTACAGCTGCCCCATCAGATTGGCCATTTCCATTGCAGCCATCGCGGCATTGACTCCGGCGTTTCCCTGTTTGGAGCCGGCGCGTTCAATGGCCTGTTCAAGGGTATCACAGGTCAAGACCCCGAAAATCGCCGGAACGCTGGTATCGTAATTGATTTGCCCGACGCCGCGTGAGATTTGCTGGCAGACATAGTCGTAATGGCTGGTCGAACCACGAATCACCGCACCCAGGCAAAGGACTGCGGCGTACTTGCCGCTTTCGGCCAGTTTTTTGGCTGCCACGGTAATCTCGATGGTTCCCGGCACCCATACGACGGTGATTTGATTGTCGGCGGCGCCGTGACGCTGGAGCGTATCGACAGCCCCGCTCACCAGTTTGCTGGTGATGAATTCATTAAACCGGCTGACCACGATTGCGAATTTGTTTTTTCCGGCGGTTAATTGACCTTTAATTTCCTGAACCATCTGTTAAACTCCGTAAAAAGCCATTTTCTCATTGGAAAAGCAAAACAACCATCACTATCTTATCGGACGGGCGGGCAAAAGTCATCGACAATTTATCCGCTTTACGCCGTCGGCCCGAAAAAACATCTTTAACCTCTGAGATTATATGAGGTTAAGGGTTCAAATGCCAGAAAAACTCCGGTCCGGCAAAAAAACGCCAAAATCCCGAAGCCCGCCTAAGCCGGGGTATTTTTCTGACGATATACCTGTGACGGACCCTTATATCAAGACAAAACACAACGCAGCGGAGCATGCATGTTAGATTGGCAAGATGAGTTTGATGGAACCTCGCATCAGTGGGATCAGGCCGAGGAGTTGGCTGTGGAGGCCTATGGGCTGTACGAAGAGGGCCACATGCAGAAGGCACTGGAAAAGCTCGACCTGGCGATTCGCCTGAGGCCGGAACACGGCGAGTGGTATTTTGACATGGGGCTGACGTTGGATGCCCTGGAACAGTATGAAAAAGCCATCGAATTCTACCAACACGCCCTTGAATTTGCGCCGGGCGATGTCGAGATTTTGAATTGTCTGGGGGTGGATTGCACCCGGGCCGGCCAATATGACAGAGCCATCGAGTTTTTTGAGCGGATTGAACAAATTGACCCGGCATTTGAGGCGGCCTACTGCAACCGCATCATCGTTTATACGGAAATGGAGCAGCACGAACGAGCCGAACAGATGTTTTATATGGCTCAGCAGATTAGCCCGGAATGCCCCCTCTGTTTTTATAACATCGGCAATTCGCTGTTCACCCGCGGCTGCTATGAACGGGCGATCTGGTGCTGGGATAAATGCGCCCAGCTCGACCCCAATCATCCGCAAATCCACTACCGGCTGGCACAGGCCTGTTGGGTCAGCGGGCAGGGCGGCCGCGCCCAGGAGGAATTTTTAATCGAATTGCGGAAAAATCCGATGGATTTGGAGGTCATTCTTGATTTTGGGCTGTTCCTGCTGGAAAGCGGCGACATGGAAGGGGCTAAGGAGAAATTCAGTCGGATTCTTGAATTTGACAAAACCTTCGCTGCGGCTCAATTCTACCTGGGTGAGGTCTATCGCATCCGGGGAGCCGCCGAACAGGCGCACGGGTGCTATCGCCGTGCCCATCAGGGCGACGGGTCGTTAATTGGGCCGCGGTTTCGCATGGCCGAGTTTTGCCTCAAACAGGGAGACAAACACAGGGCCATTTCACTGCTGCGAGAAGAATTCCAGTTGGGGGTTGAGGATGTCGATGTGCTGTTGGCGATGGGGCGGCTGTTTCTGCAGAATGGTTTGGTAACGGATGCCAGCAACTGCTTTATGCAGGTGCTTAACGGGGCCGGCACCCACGATGGGGCTTTTTACGGACTGGGGATGGCGCTGGCGATCCACGGCGATTATAAAGGAGCGGTGGACTGTGTGGAACAGGCGCTGTGTGTTAATTCATCCCGGCCCGATTGGCTGCTGGCTGCCGGCTGGCTGTACTATAAGCTTGAAAAATGGCTTCAGGCCGACGAGTGTGTTCAGAAGTGCCGGCGACTGCATCGGGGCCGACAGCCCTGGCAGGCCCGATGCCGCTGTCTCCAACGGGCGGTCCGCTGTAAAAAAATCCTCACCGCTGTAAAAGGCGTCTTTTCCCGATTCATCTGAAGATGCAATCCTTGCGGCATTTTAGCCCCCCACGAGCGGCTCCGTTGGGAACGGTGCGTTAGATGGTTTTAGTTCCTTGTACGCTGCTGTAAGAACCCTGCCGCGCTCGCCCCCGGGGGGATGCTTGAGTTTGCGGGACTGTCCGGCTAAGGAGTCAGGAAGGTGTCCAGGACACTGGCGGGGATTTCCCGGCCGATGTAGATGTCCACGCCATGAATGGTAAAGATATCATCGCCGTTGATGATTCGGCTTTTGGTGAATTCAATGCTTCCGTCGCTGTATAAAATATTTTGACCGCGGCAGCGGTGATTGTCGCTTAGTATTTTTTTAAGTTCTTCATCCAGCAGGACCTGTTCAAATTCATCGCGCTGGCGATACGTATTTTGCTGAAACAAAATCTTTCTGAAGACGGGGTTCAGATCACCGGCAATAATGCGTCGGCTGCCGGTGAATGGATTGCTGTTTTTGTCGTGCCAGAGGATAAAGCTGTAACTGATGTTGCTGCGGGAGGGGAAGTCGTTGAGTTGACCAAGGTGCGCCGGGGTGTCCGTCAGGCATTTGGCTTGTTTGTCGCCCGGACATACAAACATGCGCCCGTCGATATAGCCCTGTTTGACAAGATGGAAGGGATAGCGCGTGTTGGATTGCGTTTCGGAACCCTGGTCTCCAATTTTCCACCAGGGCGACCCGGCTTGTACACGGGTGCTTGCGAGGGCCCCGTCATTGCTGGCAAGCGACGAAAAGGCCTTGCTGATTTGTCCCTGGTTGTATGCGCAAGTGTTTTGCTGCGCATGACGCCGCAGGGATACAAACGAAGGAAAGAGGATGCCCGCAATCAGGGTAATGCTGGCCGCAGTGGCCAGTATTTCAAACGCCGGGCGGAAAAAATTCTTCTTGGGATGAGATATCGCACGGGCGGATTGAGCCGATGGCAGGGGGACTTCTCTCTGTTGTTCCAGTAATTGATGGAGGCGGGAGTTGGATGATGTTGTACATTTGGCAGCCAGTTTCAGCCGTGCAATCGTCAGGTCAGCCAAATTATCGGGACAAGGCTCGTACTTGATATGGTCCAGATCTGTCAAAGACATTTCGAGGTTTGCATAAAGCCTTGAGGCCTCATGGTTTGACGCAATCAAATCCCGACCGCGCTCAATGTCGTCCTGTTCGCCGCACCGAAAATAAAAATCCAATATAAGCTGCTGCTGCTCCTGCGTCAGTTTATTCATGATTGATCAAACCCGCGATTCGCTGCTTTCCATTTTTTCATAAAAAACACCACGGCAGTGTGAAGCCGGCTCTTGACCGTCCCAATAGGTATACTCAAAATCTCGGCCATATGTTTGTAGGAAAATTGTTCAAAATAGGCCAAAATTAAAATTCCCCGCAAATTTTCCGGCATATCCGCTATAATCTGCCGGACCCGTTGGGCGGTTTCTTCCCTGGAAACCTCTTCGTCCGGCGTGGTCTCATAGGATGTCAGAATATTGACGACCTCGTCCACCGAGAATTCGCCTGCATCCGCAATGGCACCCATGCTCATCGCCGGCTGCCGCTGTATCTTCCGCAGAGCATCCTTGGCTTTGTTGGCGGCAATGGTGAAAAGCCAAGGACGCAGCGGGCGTTCTGTATCAAAGCTGTCCCTGCTTGTATAAAGCTGAAGGAATGTTTCCTGGAATACATCCTCGACGATGTCTTCCTGGCTGACGAACCGGCGCAAAAATGCGTAAAGTGAGTTTTTGTAACGGTTTACAATTTCTCTAAAAGCCCATTCATCGCCTTGGCGATACCGATTGAGCAATTCTGCGTCGGACATTTTGTCCGATAAGGATTTGGTTTCATTTTTATTCATCGTTTTGCGTACCAAAGTACATACGTTACTTCATTATAAATTATTGCCGGACAATTTGAATCCCAAATTTCAGAAATTATCAATGTTGCGCAAAGTTGTAAAATACACATGGGTTGAAACTGCAAGCAGTACGGTACGATGAATGCCGCAGAGGATTTTGGGATTTTCAGGAATTTCGCTTGCATTGACGGAGGGGATTTGCTAATTTTCCAACTTTGCCGTATGGCTCGGGTAGGTAGCTCAGTTGGTAGAGCAACGGACTGAAAATCCGTGTGTCGGCGGTTCAAATCCGCCCCTGCCCATTCATAACTCTTTGCATTTCAGGCACTTAAAAACAAGCAAAAGTGCATTAAATAATCCACAATGAGGTGTGTGCCAAAGTGTACCAAAAAGAGAGGGGGAGAAGAGCTTGGTTTTGGTGTGTTTTAGAGAAAGGGTTTAAAGGAAAAAGCATACCTATAGGAAGACTTATTTGCCTCGCTGGCCGCCCCAGAGCATAACTTGAAGTCGGGGGGAGAAGGAAAAGCCGGTTTGTATGCAATAATCCGCCAGCCATCGCGATTTTTCGAGGTATTCATCCGTTCTCGATGCCTGCGGCATCAAATAAACTTTGTACATATCGACACGTGCAAGTTTATCCAGAAATTTTGCAATCTCGTCCAGGTCTTGGGGAGTATCCACCACAAACTTGAGCTGATAATCATAGGCATCTATCAGGCAGCCAATTAGGTTCGGGTCCGCCAAAGGCATGGCGAGAGTCGAGTTCTGTGCGGTTGGAAACAGCGCATTGGATAACTTTGGACTGATGCTCATCAAATTTACCGGCAAATCAGCCCAATACGCGATACCCGCTGTTTCGATTGTCACATGGTATCCAGACCGGCTGACGGCTGCGATAATCTCTGCAGCGCCCTCATGGACCAGCGGCTCGCCGCCTGTTAAAACTACATAGCGGGTCGGATGACGGCCAATCTGCTTCAGTATCTGTTCGGGGGTCATCGATTGGCCGGCATCGGGGTTCCATGCGTATTTCGTATCGCACCAATGGCACCGCAGGGGGCATCCTGCTAAGCGGATAAAGACGCTCGGCACACCGGCCAGACGGCCTTCTCCTTGCAGAGAGTAGAATAGTTCGTTGACAATCATCGTTTTATCCGATGGACGGCGCGGTCAATCGGGGTGAAAGGATTCGAACCTTCGGCCTCCTGGTCCCAAACCAGGCGCTCTAGCCAAACTGAGCTACACCCCGTCGTTAGCCACGTGCGGCAAGATATATAACCCCGCCCGGTTTGTCAACAAAAAGCCCAAAATCCCAGCCGCCTTACGTGGGATGTTTAACTTCCGATGGGGGGCAGGCGTCCTAAAACTGGTACATCAGGCCCGCCATCAGCATTGCTTGATAATGGTCGTTCACAATCGGGCTGTCGGTGATTTCACTGCCAAGCCATTCGTAACGCAGCGTCGCCAGAAACGACCATTGGTCTGTTATTTTGTACGTCGTATAGAGGGAGACAAAGGGATCCCACCCGTCACCGGCCGAATAGGCAGGACGCCCGGAGATAGCTTCACCGGCCCGAACGCCGTAATAGTAGTCCGCCAGATTGTTGCTTTTCCACAGGACGCCCGCCGCCGGTATCAGCGTCCAGCGTTCCGATAAAAAACGATGTCCGTAGCTGACCGTCAGTTCCTGCCCGTCATGCCGACCCAGCAGATCCGTCACCAGTGAAACGGTCGTTGCCCCCCAGCCGTCAAAATAAGTGGCCGAAAGACCGCCGTCAAGGGTCATTTCCCGGTCTTTCATCCCGCGCAGAAACCAACTGTCATCGTCATCATAGCCATCGACCCGCCATTGTCCAATTGCGGCAACGGAAAACGTTTCGTCTCCGAAAAAGCGATAGCCCCCCATGCGCCCGCGGAAATAAAATTTCTCAGATTCATAGAAAATGATCGGAATTGCCAGCGTTTCGGAGTCGTCCCCTTTATAAACACTGTTGTAAGCGGCAACTCCAAAACCGATATTCAGTTCGGATGGTATGTTCGGGTCTGATTCCTGCGCAGATACCCACGCTGCCGTTGTGATAAGAAGCGCCAGAAGCCGTACAATTTGCCGGGGTTGCACCATGTTCAATCCGCTCCGTATTTTGGGGTTAATCATGTTTCATTTACACCTATCTGATTTCAGCCATTCTCTTGACTCTACGAATCCTTTTTCCGGCCGGCCTAATTTTATAAAATACCGCGCAGGGGGTAAAAAAGATACTGTTTTTTACGCAAGAATTATTCT
>JAKEGM010000048.1 GCA_022615575.1 Planctomycetales bacterium | reverse complement strand
GCCTTTTCAAGCTGGCTATAGGCCAGGCCGTTAACGCGCAGCAGCTCCGTGCGTCCCATCTCGAACCACACCGGATAGACCGTATGATGCACCACGCCCGCCTGATCCGTCTCGCTGTAACGCGGGACAATCCGGATGGTATGTTCCTTAATGGTCGTGCAATCGGGAAAGTCGATTGCCGGCTTGGCTTCGTAATCGGTACTTCGGGGCTCAACGCGCATTTTTTCAGTCCTCAGTCCATTGTCCTTTAGTCTTTAGGTTTTACAGCATAACGCCAAAACGGAAATTTTCAAGCCGTAAGGAAAAAAGTTGTTTCCGAACCAATATGGTCTATAATGCAGAGCCAAGTATTGGCGGAAAAAATATTACAAAATTTTAAAGAAACGGCAGACAAATGAGAGCTTCATTATTATTCTGTATGATTTCTGTAACGGTCTTTGCGGGCATTTCGTCCAGTTCGTCCTTTTATGTGATTGCTTTTTCAGGAGAAAAGACCACCGCAATTTCGCTCGAAAAAGACGCAGACTATGCCTCGATATCCGTGGAGATTCTAAGTGACCAAAAAGATCCCGCTGTACAATTTAAAGAAATCAAACAGATACAAGAACTGATCTTGAACAAGGCAAAGGAACAACAGGATATTGAGATTCACAAAGGTCCCATTTTGCTTTCGGCAACACCCGCAAAAACAGGTTTTGCGATTTCATCAGGTTATTATAGAACTCAATCTTCCGCAGCCCAACTGCATATTCTTGCCAAGCTTGATGAAAAAAGCGATATTTATGACTGTGCGATACGCATTAAAGGTTTTTTGGATTCGATTACTCTTCCCTCAAAAGTCAAGCTGGAACTGGGTCAAATTCAGCTTGCCGTAAAAAATCCAGAAGAATACCGAAGCGCCATTCTTAAAAAAATAGGAGATGATGTTGAGTTTGTAAAAACGGCAATTGGGCACAATGGCAAGATCACACTCTCAGGGCTTGAACAACCTGTCCTGGTCCGACAAGTTGATGACAGGAAAGTTGAGTTGTTTATCAATTATTCAATGGCGGTTGAATTGTCGGAGAGCCGATAACGCCATTTATGGAAATTTGGACGATTAAAAAGCTGCTGGAGTGGGTCAGCGATTATTTTCAGACCAACGGCGTGGATTCGCCGCGGCTGTCTGCTGAACTGCTCTTGTGTCATGTGCTTAATCTGGAGCGCATTCAGCTTTATACGCTGTACGACCGCGTCGTGCAGGCGGAGCAGCTTGCGGCGCTGCGAGCGCTGGTCAAGCGCGGCGCTGAGCATGAACCGATTGCGTATCTGGTGGGGCGGTGCGAGTTTTATTCATTGCCGCTGAAGATTACGCCGGACTGCCTGATTCCCCGCCCGGAAACGGAGTACCTGGTCGAAAAGGCGATTATGTTCCTGCGAGGGCGGCAGGGCGCCCAAAGGGTGCTGGATTTGTGCACCGGCTCCGGCTGCATTGCCGCGGCCATCGCCAAGAATGTCAAGGATATACAGGTTATAGCCACGGACATCAGCGATGCGGCCCTGAAGACGGCGGCGGCGAATATCGAGAAGCTGAAGCTGGCCGACAGGGTGCAGCTTTTGTGCGGGGATTTGTTCGACCCAATTATTGAGGGGCTGGACAAAGCCCGCTTTGATTTGATTGTGTCCAATCCGCCGTATGTGAGCGAGCCGGAATACGCGGGGCTGGATAAAAACGTGCGGGACTATGAACCCAAGGACGCCCTATTGGCGGGCAAGGACGGGCTGGATGTCTATCGGCGGATTCTGCAAAGGGTTGGGGATTTTTTGAAGCCGGACGGGGCGCTCATGCTGGAAATCGGTTACGCACAAGGGCCGGCGGTCAAGGAACTGCTCGAACAGACAGGGCTTTTTACGGACATCCGCATCGAAAAAGACCCCGCCCGCAACGACCGCATCGCCCTCGCCCGAAAATAGTCAGCTGGAGCGATTTTGTTCAACCAGTCCATTTTGGACATTGCGTGTCTCGAAATCGGTTTAATCCCTTCTTTTTGTGCTTCAGCGTCAATTATTTCTTGACCCTGCCTGTTTTTCTATTAGAATGCCCCCGACTCCGATTGATGGCTGCAGAGAGAGACCCGCCGCAATGACGCACCGAAGGGTCAATGATCTTGGGTTCATGGATAGAGTGATTTTGTTTTGTGTAATTTTTAAATGACAGATGAAATTAACTTGGGGACTCAACGCATGAAAATCGTAATACTGGATGGATTTACACTTAATCCCGGTGATAATCCCTGGACCGCTGTTGAATCGCTTGGCAATGTGACGGTTTACGATCGCACCCCGGCAGAGAAAATCATCGAACGCGCCGCGGGCGCCGACATTCTTGTAACGAACAAAACACCCCTGACCGCCAAGACCCTGGCCCAACTGCCCGACTTGAAATTCGTTTCCGTTCTGGCGACCGGCTACAATGTCGTGGACGTACAGGCCGCGCGTCAGCGGAATATCCCGGTCTCCAACGTCCCGATCTACGGGACCGACTCGGTTGCCCAATTCGTTTTCGCACTGCTGCTGGAGCTGTGCCATCACGCAGCACTTCACAGCCAACAGGTCAAAGACGGGGCGTGGACATCCAATCCGGATTTCTGTTTCTGGAAGACACCGCTGATCGAACTGGCGGGCAAAACGATGGGCATCGTCGGTTTCGGGCGGATCGGACGGCGGGTCGGCAAGCTTGCCGATGCAATGGGAATGAAGGTGATCGCACATGACCTCTATAAAGGCGATACGCCGGATTATCCCTCTTTCGCCTGGGCTGAAATAGACGCCTTGTTCCGGCAGTCCGATGTGGTATCACTGCATTGCCCGCAGACCACCGACAATGTAGGGTTTGTCAATGCCGCTCTGCTGTCAACCATGAAGCCGACGGCTTTTTTCATCAATACCGCCCGCGGCCCACTGGTTCATGAAGCCGACCTGGCCGCAGCGCTGAACCGGGGAACCCTGGCCGGTGCGGCGGTGGATGTTGTTTCGGCTGAGCCGATCAAGGCCGAGAATCCGCTGCTGACGGCAAAGAATTGTCTGATTACCCCGCACATCGCATGGGCGACCCTCGAAGCAAGACAGCGATTGATGCGAACCACGGCTGAAAATATCCGGGGCTTTATGAACGGCCGCCCGGTGAATGTTGTGAACTAAGAGAACAAATTCTATCAGGAAACAGTGTATGCAATTGGCAGAACGCTTAAAACGGTTAGGAACAGAAACGGCCTTTGCGGTGTCCGCGGAAGCGGCCAAGCACGTCGCTGCGGGCCATAAGGTTTACCCCTTTCATTTGGGCGACATGAATATCCGGACACCGCGAAATATCATCGAGGCGACCTATAAAGCCATGCTGGACGGCAAGACGGGGTACTGCCCGAATTACGGCATCCCGGCCCTGCGTGAACTGCTGGCCGAAGACATCAACAAAACGCACAATACACGTTACACGATGAGCCATGTGGCCATTCAGCCCGGCGGCAAACCCTCGATCGGAAAATTTGTGCAGGTGCTGATGAATCCCGGCGACGAGGCGCTGTATCCGAATCCGGGGTATCCGATCTACGAATCCCAGATTCAGTATCATGGCGGCGTGGCGGTTCCGTACACCTACCATGAAGGTGCGGAAAATTTTGAAATGGACCTGAAGGCCATCGAAGCGAAGATTACCCCCAGGACCAAACTGCTGGTCCTGAATGATCTGCAGAACCCCACCGGCGCCGAGGCCGATCCGGCGCAGCTTGCGGCCATCGCTGAGATGGCCAAGCGGCACAATCTGTTCGTGCTGTGCGACGAGGCCTATTTCGATATCCGCTATGCGGGAACATCGGTTTCGCTGGCTTCTTTTAAAGGGATGCAGGAGCGGTGCGTGATTCTTTATACCTTCTCGAAAAAATACGCAATGACCGGCTGGCGGCTGGGCGCATCCATTGGGCCGCAGGATATCATTGACGCGGTCGCCAAGCTGAACGTCAACGACGAATCCTGTTCGAACCATTTTATTCAGTACGGCGCCATCGAGGCCCTGACCGGCGACCAGTCCGGCCATGCGGACATCCTCCGCATTCTGAAAGAACGGCGAGATATTGCGGCCGCTATTCTAAACACCATTCCCGGTGTTCGGTGTTATCGCCCGAACGCAACGTTTTATCTGTTCCCGAATGTGACCGGGCTGATGAAGGCCAAAAAGATATCTGATTACGAGACGTTTCGCAAGGCCGCCCTGCACGATACGGGTGTGTCCTTCTGCACGCGACGGCATTTTGGAACACCGATTGCAGGTGAAACCGAGGCCTATATTCGCTTTGCCTATTCCGGCATCAATGTCGATCAGATCGAAGAGGGCCTGGCCAAGCTCAAGACGTGGGCCCAGGCGTAAGCTGCCGTGAAGATTATTGCTGCACTGGATTCGTTCAAACACAGCATGACCGCGGAACGTGCCTGTGCGGCGGTCGGCGACGTATTGCGCAGCCGGATGCCATCGGCAACGGTGCTACAAAGGCCCATGGCCGATGGGGGCGAAGGAACCGCTCGGACAATGCTCGATGCGCTCGGCGGGCAATGGATCGAGCGAACGGTTACCGGGCCGCTGCCGCCCATGCAGGTTCGGGCCGGCTTTGCCTGGTTTGAAAAAACCCGCACCGCACTGGTGGAAATGGCCGCAGCCAGCGGCCTGGAACGGCTCGGGCAAGAGCAGCGCAATCCGCTTAAAACAACCACCTATGGTACGGGCCAGCTTATCAAAGCAGCGATGGAGTATCAGCCCGATGAAATCCTGCTGGCGGTCGGGGGCAGCGCAACCGTTGACGGCGGGGTTGGCGCTGCGGCGGCACTGGGCTGGGAGTTTCTGGATACACACGGCAATCCCCTGCCGCCGGGCGGCGGTCATCTTGCCGAACTGGCAGCCATCCGCGCCCCGGCCAAGCTGAGCTTGCCGCCGGTGCTGGTGCTGTGTGATGTGACCAATCCCCTGTGCGGTCCGCTGGGAGCGGCCCGCGTGTATGGCCCGCAAAAGGGGGCAACGCCGGCAATGGTCGAACAGCTTGAGGCGGGGTTGGGGCATTTGGGACGGATGACGGCAGAGCAATTGGGCGTCGATATTCTGGACATGCCGGGCGGCGGGGCTGCCGGCGGGCTGTCGGCCGGGGCGACGGCCTTTATGGGAGCAACATTGACCTCGGGCATTGAGACGATTATCAACCTGTACGCGCTGCCCGAAGAACTGGTTGACACAGCGTGGATCATTACCGGCGAGGGGTGTTTTGACGAGCAGTCCCTGTACGGCAAGGTGGTTTCAGGGATTCTTAATGCCGCGCGGGGAACCGGGGCGAAAGTGGTCGTCCTCGCCGGACAGGTGAAAATTTTGCCGGACGTGTACCGCAAGGCCGGGGTGGCGGCGGCGCTGGCCTGCAGACCGGAGGGAATGGGCCTCGAAGAGGCCATTCGCCGCGGCGAAACGCTGCTGCGCGACCGCGCCTGCGAATTGATTGACCGGCACATCCGTCCCTGATTCTCTTCAATTTCCACACCTTTTTGGCCTGCCGCTTGTATCTGAGGGCAAAATTCGGTATAATGGCCGCTTCTGAATGAACGCGTTTGTTTTAACCGCAAAAAAGGAATGACTATGGCGAAACTGGCAAAACTCGACGACATCGTGTCGCTGTGCAAGCGGCGGGGATTTATCTATCAATCCAGCGAGATTTACGGCGGGCTGGCATCCTGCTACGACTACGGTCCGCTGGGGGCGGAGCTGAAACGCAATGTCCGCCACGCCTGGTGGAAAGCGGTTGTGCAAATGCGGGACGATGTGGTTGGACTGGACTGCTCGATCCTGATGCACCCGATGGCATGGAAAGCGTCCGGCCATGCGGACAAGTTTGCCGATTTGGTCACGGTGTGCAAAAAGTGCAACACCCGCACCCGCGTGGATCATTTGCAGGAAAAAAACGACGGCGGCCCCGCCCAGGAGCATACCGAGCATATCGATATCGAGACCGAGGCGGGCAAGCCGCATGATCTGGGCCGCAAGGTGTGCCCGGCCTGCGGGGCGGTGGGACAATTCGGGCCGCCGATGGCGTTTAAGCTGATGTTTGAGACCCAGATGGGCGCCAATGTGAACGACCAGATGACGCTGTATCTGCGACCGGAAACGGCGCAGGGCATTTTTGCCAATTTCCGAAACGTACTGGACTCAACCCGTGTGAAAGTGCCGTTCGGCATCGGGCAAATCGGAAAATCCTTCCGCAACGAGGTAACGACCAAGGCGTTTATCTTTCGCACGCGCGAGTTTGAGCAGGCGGAGCTGGAATTTTTCTGCAAACCCGGCACGGATGAGGACTGGTACAACCACTGGAAAGAACAGCGGTTTAACTGGTATCTGAATCTGGGCATCAAGAAGGAGAACCTGCGCTTCCGCGAACACGAGAAGGACGAGCTGGCGCACTACGCCAAGGCGTGCGTGGATGTGGAGTATAAGTTCCCGTTCGGGCAGGGCGACTGGCAGGAGCTGGAAGGCATCGCCAACCGCACCGATTATGACCTGCGGCAGCATCAGCGCGGGATGCGGACGATGAACGACTGGTTCGAGAACAAAGGCGACCTGATGAAAATTTCGCTGCGCCAGGAAGACCTGGATTATGCCAAGGGGCCGCTAAGCTTTTTCGATGAAGAGGCCAAGGAGCGGTATATCCCGTATGTCATCGAGCCGTCGGCGGGCATCGACCGAAGCACGCTGGCGTTTCTGGTGGACGCCTACGACGAGGAAGAAGTCAACGGCGAGACGCGAAACCTGCTGCGGTTCCATCCGCACCTGGCGCCGGTCAAGGCGGCGGTGTTCCCGCTGGTGAAAAAGGACGGAATGCCGGAAATCGCGACGAAACTGTACAATGACCTGAAAGGGTGTTTTGCGACATTTTATGACGAAAAGAGCGCCGTCGGCAGACGCTACCGCCGCCAGGATGAGGCGGGTACTCCATATTGCCTGACCATCGACGGCCAGACCAAGGAAGACAATACCGTCACCGTCCGTGAACGCGACAGCATGGTTCAGACACGTGTCAATATCGACCAGGTGAAGACGTATCTGCGGGACAAGCTGGATTTGTGATTTTGAACCACGATGAACACGAATTTTCACGAATAAAAAATTGCCACAGAGGTTGTAATGATCGTTGACCAACTTGATAACGTATCGTTATACGGCGGATTGGGACGGCGGATTGCGGCAGGGCTGGCGATGCTGAATGAGGACAGTGCGCGGAAAGCAGCGCCAGGCAGGTATGAAGCAGAGGGCAAGGATTTGTTCTATATTGTCGATGAATACCAGACCAAACCGTTTGAAGAGGGCCGGCCGGAGATTCATCGCAAATATCTGGATATCCAGTACATCATCAGCGGCACCGAATGCATCGGTTATGCACCACTGGAAGGGCTGCAAGAGCAGACGCCCTATGACGATGAAAAAGACATCGCCTTTTATAAATACGCACCGGCGATGAGCCGGCTGGTCCTGAAGCCGGGGATGTTTGCAATCTTTTGGCCGAATGAACCGCACATGCCCGGCCGGAGTGCGGGCAAGGCCGAAACTATCAAAAAAATTGTTGTCAAAATCCGCATGACGTAATTCCAGGCAACCCGCTCAACGGCAAGCCGTTTTTCTATGAGCGGCTCAGCGATGAGTTTCGCTTTTATTCGTTCGGCCCTAACGGCATCGATGACCCAAAACAGAACAAGGATGATATTCTGCTGTGGCCGAGAGCGCCGGTACTGGATGAGAACCTTTAATCAGGGGGATTTTTCAGAAACAGATTTACAGGCCGGGATTAATCTGAATTATGAGAAATTGATAAAGTCCATTGTTTCAGCGATTCAACGCGACATCGCCTGCCGCTGTTTCCCTGAGAGATTCTATCCTCTTCTCAAACCGGCCTTTATTGAAATGCGTATGTAAAAGGGCTGTCAAAAATTGAAAATCAACATAATACTGGAACGCATCGGCATCGCAAAGCAGCCATTTTTCCATCCGAAGCATATACCGCCGCTCCAGTACGCCGTCCTGCATCTGGAGAATCATAACCCCCAGCGGCTGGTATTTACGGTCCTGCGGATTTTGAACGGCACTTTCAAAGGGGTCTTTTGCGCCTCCTTCGGCACATAGTCCAAGCAGGTTGTTGACCGCTCTTTGAAATTTATCAATTGTTCGAAACATCGCTGCCTCTGGCTCCTCTTTTGCTCTTATTTATATCCTATACATCGGTTATTAAGTCCATAGAAATTGAAAAAACCCGGCCAATTTCTCCCTCAATTACAAAAATCTGCATCTGAACAATTTCCGATATATCGGGTTGTTTTTATTGGATTCAATTTCAACAAACATCGCCGGGGAGAAACAGTTTAGACACGATGAAAAACGGCCGGACTTCTCAGAGGAAGCTCCGGCCGCCGAAGAAGGTTTTCAATCGACACATCGCATTATTCGTTGCCCAACCTGGTTTCGGGCAGCTTGGGGCTGACAAATACCGTTTCGGCCAAGTGCTTCTGCTCCTGCTCGGAGAGCGCGGGCTGATTGATCACCTGCGGTGTAATAAAGACCACCAACTCACTGTTGACAGTGCTTTCGCCATTAAATTTAAACAGTGCGCCCAGCAGCGGCAGATCTCCCAGAAACGGTATTTTGCTGATCTGTTGGGTCTTATCCTGTTTTTTCAGCCCGCCGATGACCACGGTCTGCTGGTCCTTGATCAGGGCGATCGTCATGGTTTCACGCGTGGCAACAATCGGCACCGGATACGGATTAGCCAGCGAGGGGCTGACGGCCTCCGACGTTTTAACGCTGAACTTGGGATTGAGGGACAAGCGGATCATGCCTTCCCGTGTCAGGTGCGGGGTTACTCGAAGTTCAATCCCCACATCACGAAACTGCGTGGTGCCGATGCTGCCGCCGGCACTGGTTTCCGTCAATTCCTGATAAGGGATTTCTTCGACAATCTTGATCTCAGCCAACTGATTATCCAGTACCAGGACGCGCGGATTGGCCAGCAGTTTGGCGCGGATATCATCCTGCGCGGCATACAGGGCCGCATCCACATTCACGCTGTCGTTGACGACTCCAAAACGGATAAGGCCATCGGTACTGCTGGCCTTACTGACATTGTTGGAGAACTGACTGCCGATGGCGGTGTCGGTGATGCCGCCGACAATGTTGCCCAGTGTGCCGAATTGATTCCCATAGGATTGATCCGATGTCGGCTGACCAAAATCGGTTGCTGTTCCGGCCTGCCACTTGACGCCCAAATCAAGATTGTCCGTGGAGGTTACATCATAAATCTTCGCTTCCACCAGAATCTGCGGGGTCACGCGGTCAATCTCTTCAATAAACAATTCCATCGCCCGGACTTTACTTTCAACGTCCGTCACGATGATATTGCTGGTGCCGGGATTAGAGGAGATGGACCCCTGCTCGGAAATAAACCGCTGAAGGGCCTGTTCCACATCCTTGACATCGGCATACGTTACGCGAAAGACCCGACTGACAAGGTCTTCCTTGATTTCCAGCACGTCTTCTTTGGCCACCACGCGGATAATGTTATCGGTGGCCACATAGGTATAGCCGTGGGCCTCAAGGACGCCGGCCAGGGCCTCGGCCAGCGGCACATCGGTCAGCGTCGCCGTTACCGTGCCGGTCACTTTGGGACTCTTGAGGATATCCACATCGGCCTGTTTGGCCATAATCATCAGCACATCATCGATGGGCGTTTCGCGGAAATCGATGCTGATCTCCTGCTGCATCCGCTGCTGAACAGGACTCAGCAGCAGGGGTTTATCCGTTTGGGGCGCAGCGCTGTCCGCCGCCCCTGCCCAGGACGCCGCAGCGACAAGCAAAATCATATACACAGCGGCTGTTCTTCGGCCTCGTATGGTCTCCATGGTCTGGTCCTTTCCCAAGTATCCGTTCACTATCTGTCGTTTCGTCGTTATCGCTGAACCGACTGGGTCCAGCGTTTTCCATTTGCCTCGAACTCAACGGTTTCGCGCGTAATCCGAACAATTGTTACGCCATCGAGTGTCTGGCCTTCGGTTAAAACCTGATTATTGATGATGGCGGAGGGTTTCTGCCGGCTGAACAGAATACCGCGAACCACCGGATTTCCGGCTTTCGCTGCTTCCGTCGGCGTCTGTTCCTGGGGCTGAGTATGGTCCGTTTGACTTACGGCCGGCGCCGCAGCGTTGCGAAGATCCGCCGGCAGCGGTTGGGGGGCCTTCCATTCCTCAACGGTTTTCTTCTCCGCCGCCGAAGCCGGAGCACCGGCATCGGCACTGGCGGCAGCCGCTATCGCACTGCCCTTGCCAAGACCGCCCAGCGTTACAAACAACACCACCCCGAAAACCGCTGAGAGAACGCCCACAAGAACGGCCATCTTCTTCTGACGCATATCCATTGACCCTTTGGCGGAACCGAAAACCGCTTTCTTTATCTGTGACGAAATGCCCGGACCTGTTTGTTTGCCGGACGGAATCGCCGTTTTCGGCAGGGGCATCGGCCTAGTTGTGCAAACCGCCGGTGCGCTGACGCACGCGGAGGGATCGGTACAAAGCCGCTGCGACAGCGGCGGTTTTGTAGCAGCCGGCGCCGCGGGCTGGGACTGCCCGGCAGGGTCTGTCGTTTCCGAAGGTCTGTTTTGGGGCATCGGTACGCCGTCAAATATGGACGAAATCTGTTTGTGCAATCCCAATTTTCTCATGGCAAATCTCTTCCGCTAATTGTTTGTATTCTTTTGCTCCGGCATTGTTTTCATCAAAGGTCATAATCGATTCGCCGGCGCCGGGGGCCTCGGCCAATCGGATATTCCTGTGAATGACAGTCCGGAAAACCCGGTCGCCAAAATAGCTCCGCATCTGCCGTTCCACATCCCGGCAGAGCATCGTGTTTTTTTCCGCCAGGGTCAGCAGAATTCCCCGCACGCTCAGCAGCGGATTGAACCGATCCTGAACGATACTGAGCGTTTCCATGACCTGCTTGAGTCCCTCGAGGGAATAGTAATGCGTCTGTACCGGAATAACGACCTCCGTTGCGGCATTGAGGGCATTCAGTGTCAGCAAGCTCAGAGAGGGGGAACAATCAATGATGCAGTCATCAAAAAAACGGTCCACTGCTTCAAGCCGCTCGAGGAGGACGTGTTCACGATTTTGCATGCGCATCAGGGCCGCTTCGGCGCCCGACAAGAGAACATTGCTCGGCGCAACCAGCAGCAGCGGAATGTTGGTGCGAACCAGAACCCGGGAAACCGGCATGTTGTCACTGACAATCACATTGTAGATGGTCTTTTGGCAATGTTCCGGTGTGATTCCCAGCCCCAGCGTGGCATGCCCCTGCGGATCCAGATCGACCAGCAGAACCCGGCGGCCCCTGAGGGCCAGTGCGGCAGCCAGATTGACCGCTGTTGTGGTCTTGCCGCAGCCGCCCTTCTGATTGGTAATGGCAATGGTTTTCACGCTGATTTTCCCGTTCCTTAATTCCGAATGGCGTCAGCCGCAGAATCGCCGTCGGCCATCGCCACAGGGTCGCCGACGGTTTCCGTTGACGCCAGAAATGACAGTTCCAGTTTGGCCTCGTGGCCCTTTGAACCCGCCGCACCGCGTCTGAAGAAGACCTTTTCCACAAACACAAACGGGCAGTTTCGTTCCATTTGATTGACAAAGTGCGCCAACTGTTCAAATGTCGCAAAGAATTCGACGGTCAGCCAAGATTCGGCCAGGCGTTTGCTGTCGCCAACCGTCGAGGCATACTGGTTTTTCTGGTTTTTACTTGAAAATTCCGTCAGGCGCAAATCATTGGCAATCTGTCCGATCTGGAATACAAGCCCGGTAACGCTGTCGGAGGCGGTTGAAAAATCCGCAATGGTTCGGCTGGTTTGCTCATACCGCTGCTGCATCTGTTCTTTGGTCTTCCGGAGGGCTGCCAGACGGGCATTTTCCAACTGCTCGGCGCTTTCGGAAAACTGCTGCTGAATCCGAATCTGTTCGGTCTGCTGCGGCAGATAAAACAAATAATATCCTGCCACCCAAAGCACGGTACAAACACCCCAGACGGCTATGGCCGCCAAGGCATACCTGCTAAGCCGGATTTTTTGTTTTGAACCCATGATTATTTTTGCTCCTTCAAAAGGCATTCGATTTCATAATAGACCGCGTCTTTGCCGTCCACCTGTCCCTGCTGCCGCACAGTGGGCTTAATCTGCTCAAAGACGTTTTTAAGCAGCGCAGACCGTTTGAGCCGGTCGAGGTAGGCCTCAACGGCCGAGTCGCCTGCCTTGGCGTCATATCCGCACAGGGTCAGGTTCAGTTTCCGCCGGACAATCAGCCGCTGTTTAACGGCCTCTGCGTCAGCCTGCTGTGTTTTCTCGACAACCGAATTTCGGTCGAGCTTCATTTCATACAGAAAGACATTCTCCGGCAACGCCCCCACCAGTTCGACCAGCATGTCCGAGACCTGAATCCGGTACGACAGCGCTTTTGAAATATCCCCCAGGCATTTCCGAAGGTCGCTGATTTGGGTATCGATCCTGTTGTATTCGGCAACATCCTTGGCGTGACGCTCAATTTCCTGCTGATGGGTCAGCAGGACCGCTTTCTGCCCCTGGAGTTGTATTCTGTTCTGCTGGTACGAAGCCGCAAAGGCCGTCACCGCCAGAACCGGTATCAGCAGTCCCACCGCTTTGAGGGCGAGCCGCTTCAGGTCTGTCTTTTGGGGTAATCCTTTCCCTTGGAGCAAATCAATTGAAAACATCATGACACAGTCCTCATGGCAAGACCCGCAGCAACCGCATACACCGGGCCGCTTTTTATCAGTTCCGCCGCATCGGCTGCATCGGCATCGCAGGTCATTTTCTCAAACGGATTCAAGAGGGTCACCGGCGTCGGCAGCGCATCGGCCAGAAACTCCGCAAAGGCATTCATTCGCGCAAACCCTCCGCACAGAAAAATGCGTTCCAGTCGGGCTTCTTTTTCCTGAAATGAATAGAAACGCAGGGTTTCATTGATTGCATGGGCCAGAGGCCGGATGGCATCGTTCAGGGTCAGCAGCATCTTGTTTTGGGATTCGGAGGATGTTTGTTCCTGCAGCAGTACCTGTTTCGCTTCGGTCGGGGAAATGTCCAGCGTTTGACTGACATTTTGAATAATCTGGCGGCCGGCGAGATTGATATACCGCACAAACGGCAGTCCATCCTGCCCGTAAATCACCACGCTGGTGAATGCGGCGCCGACATCGATCACTGCCGCCGTACCGGCGGTTTCGAGCAGTTCAAGCTCATTGAGACAATTCAGCAGAGCCAGCGCATTGACATCGACTATCAGCGGTTTGACGCCGGCTTCCAGAAGTATCTGGGTTCTTTCACGAAGGAGATGTTCTGTACTGACCGCCATCAGACCGTGCCGCGGCTGTACGCCGCCGGGACCGAGGGGGCCGCTTTCAACAAGCTGGTAATCCAGCACGCTGTGTTTCATATCAAGCGGGCAAACCTGCTGGGCTTCGATGCCAACCGCTTTCAGTATGGCTTCATCCGGCAGCGCTCCAAACTTAAAGCCCCGCACCATTACTTCCGGCCCGGCAACGCCGCATACAACATTTTTGCTTTTCAGGCCGGCCTTTTGAAAACAGTTTTTGACTGCATCGGCGTAAGACCGATACTGATGTTTCGGTTCGTCTGAGCCGCCCGCAACCGGTTCGATTGCTGCCGCTGTGACCGTATAGCCGCATTCACCCCTGCGAAGCTGCACCAGTTTGACGGCGGCTGTTCCGATGTCCAGGCCGATCGGTTCAATTTGTCGATGCGTTAATAGGTTTAGTGCCATTGTTTTTCCCGTTATTGTTCGTTCCAGCGGCTGATGACAAACCGCGCGCCTTCATGGGTAACACTGACGTTTTTCAGCGAAGCATCGTAATAGAAGTTCGCCGGATTCTTCAGTTCAAAATCATTGGCCACAAAACTCCCGTAGATATTGCCCCCGGAGAAAACCGTCAGGGCGGCATCGGGAGCATAAATGACCCCGTAAAGGTCGCTTTTGGCCTTCAGGTCGATCTGTTGTCCGGCCGATCCGGTTCCATACAACTGGAATTTCGACGGAGTCTGCGATGCATTATTGATGCCCGAACCGTTGCCGGAAATCCAATTGCCGCTCAAATAAACGGTCAGCGCTGCATTGTTGGCTGAATCCACAATAATCTCGCTGTTCTGGCCCATCGAAACCGCACCGGCAACACATACGGTGGACGGGCCAATCACCCGCAGCGAGGTCCCCTGGCTCAGTTTGATGCCGGAATACCACCCTGCAGCGGGATAATCGCCGCCCGGGCCGATGGTTTTTTGGCCGCTTTTTACCTCGATGAGGGTGCCCGGCCCCGTGAACGACGGCGCTGTTACCGGCGGAAACTCCACCGCGGATGATAACGCATAGCTCTGATCAAAGGTGGCCCCCAGGTCCTTGATGACGGTCGTGGTGTCACCTCCGACTCCGACAACCACATCGCCGTCGATTACCACCTCATTATTCAGAACAATTGAACTGGCCTCCGTGCTGTTGGTTCCGATTATCGCCTTTTCGGTGCAGTCGTCCGGATTCAGCGACACCATGGAATCGATGGTATCGATAACCGTTCCATTCTTGAGGGCAATGTTGTTGCGGCACTGAATGGCGTTATCAAACAATCCTTTGAGCCGCAGGATCGTCTGGACTCTGCGGGTACGATTGCCGGCGGTGCCAACGGAGAGAATCTGATAGCCGCCGGCTGCATCATACTGAGTGCTGACCGAATAGGATGCACGGGTCAGCGGCAGCAGCGCCTGACTGGCGGACGGAAGCACACCGGCAGACCAGGTCTTGGCGGCAACGGCATTATTGATCTCCTGAACCGCCCGGTCCACGCCGGCATCGGCAGCCAGACGGGCGGACATGTCATTGACCTGATTCAGACCGGCCAGACGCGATTGCGTACCTAAGGTTATCAGACCCGCCCCAACCAGAAAACCCGCTATCAAAACAACAAGGGCCAGAACCAGCACCGACCCGGTCCTTTGAATCAAACAGGTTTTAGAATACTGCTTTTTCATAATCTTATCGGACTTTACAGCCTCTTTTTCCATTCTTGACAAGCTATCGACCAATCCGGCGCCCGACTTAATTATCATTATGCAGAATGGCCGTGGAGATCATGGTTGCGGCTTCGCGGTCATCCTCCAGAGTCAGTTTCATTTCAATGGCGCCGTTTAGCGGACGAAACTGCAAATCCGTCACTGTGGACGCCAGGCATACCTGCGACAAAACCTCCCCCGATGCCCTATCGCCGTATTGAACATAGAGCATGGACGGTTCGTCTTGGGGACGAAAAAACCGAGCGAACCGATCCAAATCCGTGCTGTTGAGCCAATCGTTGTAGTAAAAGACCGTGATGTTGTCTACGGCGTCGAAATAATACAGCGTCCGGGAGGCCTTCCGCACCACCTTGTCGAACGCGGTTTTGGCCACAGCCGCATCGGATGCCACCCCGCCGTGAACTTTGGCATATGAATCCATCCAGCCGCGCTGCGTATCCAGCATCACGATACCAATGGCCAGCAGAAGGATGGAGCTGACGGCAATAACCAGCGTCAGTTCCGTCAGGGTAAATCCCGCAGAGGTTCGTATTGTTTTCATAAAAATCTCCCGATGCCCAATTTATGTCTGAGTCAGCGCCGACAGGCGAAATTGCTGCGCCTGTTTATCCTGCCAGCTCAAGACCACATACAGCGTTCGCAGTTTAGGGATGTCCGTCATATTCTGATACAGCAGGTCGGCACGGAAATGGCGGCCCTCAACGACCACCTGGTAGTTGCCCAAATGCAGGCAGGACGCTTCGGACAGCGGAGATGCTGCCGAAGCACTGCCGGCCTGAACCTGAAAATCAGCATCAAACCCCTGGAGGGTCGGGTCAAAATCAGTCGTTCCCTTCTGTCCCTTCCATGCCTCGATCAGCACATGCGCGGTCTGAGCCGCCAGCAGATGTGTTTCGGCCCGCTCGGCACTGAGAACCGCATAATAGCGAAATCCCAGCAGCCCGCCAAAGCCGATCATTGAAATCAGCATGACCACCAGGCATTCAATCAGCGTAAATGCCTTTTGTTTTTCACAGCGATTCAAACCGTTCTTCATGCCTGCATCCTTTCGTTCGATTTACAGTTCTTCCCATTGCGTCACCGCAAACCGGACCCCTTTATCCTCCAGGGATACCTCTTTGAGCGCTTTGTCGTAACAAACATCCCCGCCGTTTTTCAATTCAAACCGATTCACAATCACGGACCCATACACATCGGCTTCGTTGTGAACCGTCATATCGGCTTCAGGTGCATACACAACGCCATACAGCGCCCCGTCATTTTTCAAATCGATTTTTTGATTCGACCCTGTACCAAAGAGTTTGACCCTGGAGGGAACCCGGCTGGCATTGCAAATGCCGGCGGAGTTTTTGGCGTCAAGGTCGCCGTCAAAATACAGATCCAGCGAGGCCGCCTCTTTCACTTCGATTTTGGCCGCACTGCCCAGATCGATTTTCCCCGTCACATACAGTTTTAAATCGCCGCCAATGGTCAACGTTTTGCCTTTGGCGACGGCGATGCTCGTGTATTTTCCGCTGTCCGACGCAAGGAGTTCGACATTATTTTTGACGGACAAGGGACCCCGGGATGCCGTATAGTCGGGGGCCTCAATCACCGGCAGTTGGAGAGGTACCGGCATCACAAAATACTCCCTCTCCACGCTGCCGCCATGCAGATTGACCACCTCCTGCGGGTCACCGCCGGGACCGACAACAACATCGGCATCGACCGTACTGCCGTTGTAAATATCAATCGCGCCGTCGGCTGTACTGAACGTACCGATACGCGCGGCGACATCCGTATCCAGCGGATCGGCGGAATTGTATCCTCCCACCCGCGATTTGCTCTTAAACGCAATGCTGCTTCTTGAAAGAACCGCATAATCCTGTGCAAACGGATTGGTCAGCAGGAGGGTGACACGCACGGTCCGGGTTCGTCCGCCGCAGTGCCCCGTCGATGTGACATGATAGCCGCCGGCCAGATTTCCCGTGAATGCAACCGTGTAGTCCGCATCGCAGCCGATCAGCGGCTGTGCATTGTAGAGGGGGACATCGTCGAGTGTCCAGGTGCCCGCGGCCAGCTTCTGATTCATCTGATACAATACCCGTTCAATCCCGGCATCGGCGGCAAAACGCGCCGCAACCTCGGCTGTCCTGCGGACAGTCCGAAGCCGGGCTTGCTGACCGATCCCAATAATCGCCAAACTGGCCATGGACAGCAGCAGAACCACCACCATCATCAATGCCAGAATCGCTCCGTTTCGCTGTTTTTTCATTCTCCAAACACGCATGGTTTGGGTCCTTACTCTTTTTCAATCATGATGGCGGACGGATGAGCAGACAACCGGCAATTTGCCGGCGTCCTCATACGTCAAATACATCTGGAGGGACGTTCCCTCCGCCGCAAACAGCAGCGATGCGACATGTCGCGCGATGCAGATTGTCGAAACCGGCACCTCTGCATCCGGCTGCCACGTCCCAGCGGCAAGCGTGCCGTGCTCAACAAATACCTCGTTATCCGCTCGATAAAACCGGGCATACTGTTCCGGCGAAGAGGCGGCCGAACCTCTCTGCCAATAATAAAGTTCCAGCGATTGACCCCCTTCCCCCACAACGGCCTTGCGCAAACTGGCCTTTCGGCAGATCGCATCAAAAGATTTTTGAACGGCATAACTATCCGTCGCTGTATCGCCGTAAACCCGCTCAAACTGATTATGCAGGTTGCGCTGGCTGTTGGCCAGCAGTACGCCGGCGCCAAGGACAATAAGCGAAACCAGGGCCATGACGGTTATCAGTTCGACCATCGTAACACCCCGCATCGACATTGGTTTGGCTCGTTGGGTCATCGTTTTTTGTCAGTTCTGTACAAAAAAGGTTGAATACCGCACAAACGGTTCATCACCCGACAGCCGGCCCTGGGCATAATCTCGCCGCCAGGCAATCGTAACATTCAGCAGCATCGGTTCCGAAATCGACGGCGCATCCCAGGCGGGCGTCAGATAATAATGGACTCCCTGCATCCGAACCGTATAGAAGCCCAGCGGTGTCAGCGGAATCCCGCTCATATTTTCAGGCGATGACGGACCGGCCTCAGCCGTTTGGATATCCAGTTGCCCCGCGAATTCATTGAGCGGGTTAAACGCCGCATCGCCCTGGGCACCCTTCCAGCTTTCCAACAGCAACATCGCTATCTGAGCGGCCGAGGTCTGAACTTCCGAGTGTTTAACATCGCGAGCGCTGAAATACTGATATCCCATCGCTCCCGTCGCCAAAACCATGACAATCAGGATGGAGATCATTGCTTCGGTCAGCGTAAATGCCGGGCGGCACACAAGCCGGTGGTTTTCTGCCCTCTGAAAATGGATTTCTGCGCGGGTCATCGTCAATCCTTTTGCCGCTTGCCGCATGTCTATTAACATCCAGAATCAAGCCGACGGATGCAGACAGAAAAAAAGACGACAGGAGATGTCGACCGATCTCCTGTCGCCTCCCTGCGAACGCAAGACGGCGGATTTCTCAGTTCCATGTTCCCGTGGTACTCAGCGTTTTTGTGCCCGCGGCAGGTTTATTGCCCGAGCCATCGCTGGTAACCGTTATCGCAGCATTTCCGTTCGAATCCACGCTGGAGATACTGTAGTCGGCCGGCAGAAAATAGGTGCCGGTCAGATCGGCTGTCGTAAATCCAAGAAGACTCATGTTCGTGCCGGTCACTGCGCCGGTCGGGGACTCCCCGTGTTCGGCAAAATAAACCCGAACCGCGGACTTGATCGTGCCGGCCGTTGCATTGGCTTCCGACCACTTGGCCGAATCAATGCGACCCCGCATCATTGGAACCGAAGCAGCCGCCAGAATTCCAACGATCAAAATCACCACCATCAGTTCAATCAATGTAAAACCTTTGACCTTCATTTCTGTTCTCCTATAAAAAGGTGTCATTTTATCTCTTTAGGCCCGTTGGCTTCTATCGTCTCTTCGTACAAACTGCTTTGCAACTTAACCAAATTTCGCTTATCTGCGTTTATTTTTAGACCGACAGCGAGAAAATCGGCAGATACATCGCCAAAATAACCACCAGCACAATCGCGCCAACGGTTATTATCAGAACCGGCTCCAGCATTCCCAGCATCAGCGACACCAGCGAATCGACCTTTTTTTCATAATATTCAGATGTTTTTTGCATCACCGACGATAAGGAACCGCTGTTTTCGCCGATCTGGGCCATCTTGACCGCCACGCCGGGGAAAAATCCCGATTGTTCCATGCTTTGGGAAATACTGACGCCCTCGGCCATCTTTTCCCGCGTATCCAGTACGCCTTTGCGCAGCAGGTCGTTATTGGTCATATCCGCCAGAATCCCGAACGCATCCAGCAGCGAAACGCCTGCCCCGATCAAGGTGCTGAGCGTTTTGCAGAACATCGCCACAAATGCCATCTGGGTAATCTTTCCGAAGATCGGCAACGACAAATGCAGACGGCAGAATCGGAGGTGCCCTCGTGGGGTTTTTCCGTAGAGATAAAGCCCGAAGCCGGCCAGCACCGCCCCGCCTAAAATAAACAAGGCGTTGTTGGTCAGGGCATGATAGACCGCCATAAAGCCCCGCGTAAAAGCCGGCAGTTCACCGTTGAATTCTTCAAACATGGTCGAAAATCGCGGAATAATCAGCGTCATCAGTGCAATCACAATCAAGATGATAAAACCGATGACAAACGCCGGGTAGGCCATCGCCCCTTTGACTCTGCGCGCCAGCTTGTCCTTACTTTCGTAATGTTCAGCCAGCCGTTCAAGGGCTGTGGCCATAGACCCTCCCGCTTCGCCCGCCATAACGATGGCACAGCACAGCTTGCTGAAGACCCTCGGGTATTGTTTAACGCAATCGGTCAGCGACATTCCTTTTTCAATCTTTTCCGCAATGCTCTTGAGTACACTCTCAAAATACGGATTGGGGATTTCGTCGGCAATCGTCTGGATGGCGCTGGTGATGGAAAGTCCGCCGGACAGCATCGTGCTCAACTGCCAGCAGAACGTGGACAAGTCCACCGACTTGACTTTCTTGTAACGGACAGGGGCCGCTTTTTCCTGCACCGGCCCGACAACCTCCGTGATGACAGCCGGCGTCAGCTGCTGGCTCTGCAAAAAGGTCATCAGTTCCTCCTGGCTGGCCGTTTGCCGACTGCCTTCATGGCATTTGCCCGAATAATCCCATGCAACATATTCAAACGTTTTCATAGCAGACCTTCAAAAAACAAATTTTTACCGTTATCGCTTTTTTTACGATTCCATGTTTTCCGCGTAGGTCACTCGAAGAATCTCTTCGGCCGTCGTCCGTCCGTCTAAAACACGGGCCACCCCGCTGCCCAGCAGATTGCCGTATCCTTTTTCACGAACCATCGCGCGGATTTGCGTTTCCCGAGCGCCATTCGCCAGCGCTTCGCGGATTTGGGAGTCCATAATCAAAAATTCAAAAATCGGCAGACGGCCACGATACCCGCTGCCGCCGCATTCCGAGCATCCCTTGCCCGCAAAAAATGACGCAGCGGCCATTTGCTGGGGGGTCAACTGCAGCCGCTTCATCTGAGCATCCGTCAGCGGCTGGGGTTCTCTGCATTTGTCGCAGATTCGCCGCACAAGCCGCTGGGCCAGAATGAGGTTCAGCGACGAAGCCAGCAGATACGGCTCAAGTCCCATATAAACCAGCCGGCTCAAGGCGCTGGGAGCATCATTGGTGTGGAAGGTACTGAGAACCAGGTGTCCCGTCAGCGAGGCCTTGATTGCAATTTCCATCGTTTCCTTGTCGCGGATTTCGCCAATCAGAATAATGTCGGGGTCCTGACGCAGAATGGTTCGCAGACAGGAAGCAAACGACAATCCGATGCCCTGTTTAACCTGTGTCTGATTGACCCCTCCCAGCCGGTATTCCACCGGGTCTTCGACCGTAGTGATATTTTTATGCGGATCGCGCAGCGTATTGAGCGCCGAATACAGCGTTGTGCTCTTGCCGCTGCCGGTCGGTCCGGTCACAATAATAATGCCGTGGGGCTGCTGGAGAGTCCTCTTGAACTTTGCCAGCAGGTCCGGCTCCATGCCCAGATTGTCCAAGCTGTGATTGACCGCTCCTTTATCGAGAATACGCATCACGATTTTTTCGCCGTAAATCGTCGGCAGCGATGAGACGCGAACATCAATATCCTCCTTGCCCTGGCCGCGTTTGATCTTGAAACGGCCATCCTGCGGCAGGCGCCGTTCGGCAATATCCATTTCAGACAAAATCTTAATTCGCGCAATCACCCCCGCCTGCATTTTTCGCGGCGGCGGCACCATTTCCGTCAGCAACCCGTCAATCCGCATCCGGATGCTCATGGTCTTGTCCTGGGGCTCGATATGAATATCGCTGGCCCGGCTTTTGATGGCCTGGCTGAGCAGCAAATCCACAAAGCGAATCACAGGGGCATCTTCGGCGCACGCCGCCGCCGAGGAAACCTCCATCGCCAGGGCTTCTTCCATCAGGCCGTCTTCATCACTGCTGACTTCCAACTCGACCAGGTCGCGAAGTTGCTGTTCTTCGACATCGGTGCCGTGATAGACATACTCGATCGCCCGCAGAATCTCGCTCTCCGATGCCAGTACGACATGGATAGATTTTTTGAGCTTCACCGAAACCGTATCCATGGCAACCACATTGAGCGGATCCGCCATTGCGACAATGATGTGATTTTCGTCGGCTCCCAGCACCAGAACACAGAACCGCTTGGCGATATTTTCCGGGAGGCCGCGCGCCAGTTCCTTGTTAATAATGGAAGGATCCGTCAGGGTTATGAAGTCCAAATTCAAATAGGCCGCCAGATGCCGGAGCAACTGATTGTTCTCCAGATACTTCAGACGCGTCAGGGCCTGCCCCAGTCGGCCGCCGTTTTGTTTCTGGTCTTCGAGGGCCGCTGCAAGCTGCTGGTCGGTAATACACCCCTCCTGAACCAGCCAGTCACCAAAGAGCATCCCCTCTTGCACAGCAGACGCTGAGTGCGGGTAATGCGGTTCCTTAAGCATGCTTTCACCTTTTATGTTCGGCTTATCGGTTATATTCATACGTAATCGTCTCTCCTTCTTCGCTGTTTGCTGAAAAACGCGCAACAGGTTCTTTGTCAGCGGCCGTTTGAGAAGAAGACGCTGCAAATCGAGTCATCATTTCGGCCAGTTTCCGGCTGTCCACCGGTTTTGCCAGAAACCCGTCAAACAGCGCAGCAATCGCACGTTGTTCCTCTTCATTAACAACCATGGCCGACATCGCCATAATCGGGGTTGGGATGTTTCGCTGGCGAATCTGCCGAGCCGCTTCATGGCCATCCATCCGCGGCATTTTTAAATCCATCAAAATCAGGTCGTAAGCCCTTTGCTGCGCCTTTTCCAAGGCCTCGCCGCCATCCTGCGCCGTATCGACCCGGGCGCCAAGCGCCTCGAGCATCAGTGTAATCACCGTTCGATTGGACGGCTGATCCTCCGCCAGAAGAATGGATATGGGATCCCGCGGCGCTGCCGCCGAAGGCGATTCAGGAGGGGCGACTGCGGAAGCCGTTGTGTCCGCCGGCGTCTGGGCGGATAACTCGATTTCGACCGGAAGCCGCAGCGAGAATGTCGAGCCGACATTGATCCGGCTGGCCACTTCGATCGTTCCGCCAAGCGCTTCGCAAAACCGTTTTGTCAACGATAAGCCGGTCGTCACCAACAGGCCCCGGTCAAACAGTTTCATCGCTTTGGGGCCGGATTCTTCCGGAATCCAGGTTGGGTCAAAAATCCGCCCGATTTTTTCCGGCGCTATGCCGGGACCGCTGTCAATCACATTAAAACAAACAACGGGTTTCTCGCCCCCGTCATCCAGCCGCACACAAACCTGCACCGACCCCTGCCGAGTGTAGCGGATTGCATTGGACACCACGCTGAGCAGGCATTTAAACAAATGCTCCGAGTCGCAAAGGATAATGGTCCCAAGCCGCGGGTCGAGCGACATACTGTACGACAGACCTTTCTCGCCTGCCGCTGACGCCAATATATTTTCAATCCGGCCCATCAACTCCGGCAGATAACAGCGTGTCTTGACATTTACAAGCTGGCCGGTCAGCAGGCATGTCCAGTCCATCGCTTCATCAACCAGTGAAGACAAACCGTAACCGGCCTCGCGGATTTCACGGACATACTCGGCCTGGTCGGATTTTAGATTTTCAGACAGAAGCAGATCGCTGAAACCGACAATCGCGTTTGACAGCGTGCGGACGTGATAGACCATGTGGTCCATCAGTCGCTCCTTGACCCGGAATTGTGTCTCCTGCCGGTCAAGCGTGTTGACACTGGCTCCGGAATCGGTTTTCTCCGGTTTGTCGGACAGCGTCTTTTTTCGTTCCATAATGCCCGTCTTCTCAGTTGCTTTTACATTCGAAGGCCCATCGCAGAAAGAGGCCTGCATACACATACAGACACATCTCACTGTCGTCACAAATAACCTGTCATTTAACTAAAAAAGCAAGTAAGGATAAAACAGGACGTGAAAGAGTCCGAATACGACTTCGGAATGGGGCGATTAAAAACGAACCGGTCGGTCTTGCTGCTTCTTACAGGCCATGCTGAAAACCAAGCAAGTCCGATAATAATTTTGCGGAATGACCCTCCAAGGCAAAAATATTTGAAACGATTTTTCGTTGTCGTTCGGTAAACACTACCGGAGTATTGACATCAAAATCGCTTACGCCAAGTGTCTGGCGGATTGTTTCGGCCATTAATTCAATCCCTATGCCCTCTTTGGCGCTTACGAAAACACGTTTCATATTTGAATCCGGCAACTTAACGTCCGATAACAAATCGCACTTGTTATAGACATATACCACTGGCTTTCCTGCAGGGCGATCGGTGTCCATGTGGTCTTTGGTAACATCCTGCACATACAAAACCAAATCACAGTTTTCCAGCAGTTGGGATGTAATCTGCTGGGCACGCTTTTCGACAGCATCTTTATCCGCCAGGGTCTCATCCAGTCCGGCCGTGTCAATGAATTCAGCGTACAGAGGCCCCATGCGGCAGGCAATGCTTACCCAGTCCCTCGTCGTACCGGACATTTCGGAAACGATGGCCTCCTGCCGCCCCGCCAGCCGATTAAGCAGTGTGCTCTTGCCGGAATTGGGCGGCCCGGCAATCACTATCCGCACCCCGTTGATAATCCGCCGGGCAATCTCGCTTTGTTCCAGAATCCGGCGGCATTGCCGACAAATATCGCTGGAATCAACGGAATGTATCGCTCCCAGTGTTTGGGCGGCCCATCGCGTCAGGCCGCCGTTTATCTGGGCCTGCAAAATCAGCGTCCCTTTCACCGTTGCGGATGCCTGTATAGCCAGTTTCGCTTCCGCTTCAATCAGATTGGCCGACTGATTGCGGCAGCGTTCGAACAAAAATGTTTCTGCATCCTTCAGCACGGAACCCCGGGACTGAAGTACCCCGACAATCCGCTCGACCAGAAGCGGATTGCCGTGACAGAAAATCATAAACAAATCCGGCCCCTCACAGCCAACCACCACCTCATCGATGACCCGTCCCTGGTCTGTTATAAACCCATGCAGTATCTGACCTGCGCCCGGTTTTTCGGAACACCGTTCAAGTTCCTGCCTGGTCCGATAATTTGGCCGATTTTTTTTAAACACCTGTTCCAGAATTAGTTGCGCGTTTTCCCCTTGAAGCGCAATGCCGGCAATCGCTGCCGTCTGCCGCCCCGTCACCACACAAACGCTCGCAAGTTCTTTTGCCAAATTGACAAGTCCTTAAAATAAAAAGAGTTGCGATAACCCGTTAAAAAGTTACAATCCGCCCGATCGCTCTCTTTGGGCCGCCATGTTTGCGCTATTTTACCCGCAATCATCCGTTTTTTTGACTGAAAATTCACCGAATTCCCGATTCGGCGACAGTTTATAAAATCAGAAGTCCCGTGAAAATATATTGTTTTCTAATGGTGTTGCGGATACTCTATAATATATTGCAGATTACCTTGGGCGGAAACAAACCAATCGGGCTTGATGAACAAGGATCAAAATGATTCCCGCTGCAGCGATTCTGGCTTGTCCGCCGATTGCGTATTCGTGCCCTTATTTTCGGAAAGGATTTGGAAATGAGTGTAGAAGTAAAAAAGAATAATACAGTTCGGTTCAGCTATAAATCCGCCGGCCCTGTCAGCGATGTGTACCTGGCAGCCAGCTTCAATAACTGGGTGCCCCTTCGCATGCGCAAGCAGAAAAACGGCGAATTTTCCGTGTCGGTGCAGGTTCCCTACGGAACGCATGAGTACAAATTTATCGTTGACGATGCATGGCAGATGGACACCGACAACGAGCTGCAGGCCACCAATACCTTCGGATCGATGAACTCGGTCGTGGTTGTTGATTAATCGCGATTTCCAATAAAAAGGGCGTGCCGGAGAATCGGCACACCCGCAGCAGGGCCAAGGGTGCTACCTGCGCTTATTTGTTTTCGACGGGTTTCTCGGTCACGGCCGGCGGAGGGTTTATCGTCCAGCGAAGGGCGGGGATGTCTTGGGTTTCAACAAATTCCACATGTCTATCGGCAAAGGCGATGTTAGCGCCGGGATTGTTTTTGTCGTGGCGGTCGGTAACGACATCCTCGGGCCCGCCGGTTTGGTTCCAGCCGGGGGCGCTTTCAAACAGCAGCACCAGATCCGGCGGCAAGTCATTGGCATCCGCCGGAATGTTCTCATTCATCGCATAACTGCATGGACCGGTTTTGTCTGTTGGACATTGAAACTTATCGATTTCAATACCCCAAGATTTGAGAATATCACACCAACTCTCACTCACTGGTGCTTTTTGATTATTTTCTAAGCGATATACTTGTACTACAACGCCAGTTAGGTGTTTTTGGAACCCAAAACCGCGTTTTTGATGCTGATAATGCGGTCAAAAATACCAAGAAGCTATCAACTGGCGTTGTAGAACTTGGAAATACAAGGAAAGATGTTTTAAATTGTCCCGACAGATAATTGGTCCAGGATGCATACGCTCGTCAGGTACTATTGTTACTGAATTCAATCCAAATATTATTAAGGCTATCAATAGTGAGCCCATAAATCCCTTAGGATTGAGACTTAAGACATTGACGATTACATAAAAAATAGATAAAAGGAAGAAGATAAATAATACAATTTCAAGCGCCCCATTCAATATTGAGTAAAAATTCTCCGGCAGACTAAAACGTTGTGCATGGATAATCGCATATAAAAAGAAGTCGATAAAGCTGCCAATGATCAGCACTACCTCAAAGATACCGTTTCTCTTTTGAATTTCACCTTCCATCGTTTGCCCCGTTTAGTCTATTTTCCGGCTTTTTTTGATAAGTCGGTTCAGAGCATCTTCAATGCCCAACTCCTTGGCCCATTTTTTCAAATACTCAAAATCCAGTTTGTCCTTTTGAGCGATAAGTACGCCAAAGGCGTCTTTGAATTGGATTTCAGATTGACGGCCTTTACTCCACTCGAGCTTGCTTAAAATCGAATCTTCCGGTGAAAGAACATAGGTTTCAATTCCGAGAAAGTTTGCATGGATTCTTCGTGCAAACTCCTGTTGGCTGTATGGCCGTTGTTTGCGGGTAATCAAATCGGCTTTGCCGCCGGATCGGGTATCGATCACATTAAACATCGAGCGGTTTTCAATGGCCTGCAATGCCGCTTCTTTGCTGACATAACAGTCCGGCCCCAATAATTCAATAAAGGCAAGCAGTTGTTTTTGCGTCGGATCGATAACAATATCGGCATCATTGGTTGCACGGGGCTGGCCATGAAAACTGCTGCCCATCGAGCCGGAAATCATATAAGGGATGTTCGCCTGTTCAAACGCGCGGATGATTTGCCGCAAAAATTCATCCTGATTTATCATGGTTCAATCTCACAACCGGGGAAAACCTGCTGGAAAAGCTCTTTGTCGAGAATCAGGCGCAGGTAGGCATGCGTAACCTGCTGCTCCGTATAATCGGGGTGGCGATGGCGGATGCCGGCTCGTGTGATTTCGCGCAGGTTATCGCAGAGTTGAAACGTCAGCTTCGCCCGGCCTTGAAGCCCCATGTTTCGCAGCACCTCAAATTGCTTGGCCGCCGCGTCCTTCGATGTATCGCCTGATACTATGTCCGCATTTCTTATCATAACCGGATTATACAATATACAATAATCAATATCCAATAAAAAAGGGCGTGCCGGAGAACCGACACACCCTTTGATTTAACACATTGCCTTTACGCCGACGCGGTTACTTTTTGCATTTGCCCTTGCAGCAACAGGCCTTTTGGGCGACAGCGGCCTGTGCCGCGGCCAGCCGGGCAATCGGCACGCGGTACGGCGAGCAGGACACGTAGTTCATGCCGATCCTGTGGCAGAATTTCACGCTGGTCGATTCGCCGCCGTGTTCACCGCAGATACCGACCTTCAGGTCCTTGCGGGTGGTCCGGCCCTTTTCGATGGCCATCTTGACCAGCATCCCGACACCTTCCTGATCCAGCGACTGGAACGGGTCGGCCTTGAAGATGCCTTTGCCGCCTTCTTTTTCGTTGGCGACATAAACCGGCAGGAACCGTCCGGCGTCATCGCGGGACAGGCCCAGCGTCATCTGTGTCAGGTCGTTGGTGCCGCACGAGAAGAACTCGGCGACTTCGGCAATCTGGTCGGCCAGCAAGGCAGCGCGAGGAATTTCAATCATCGTGCCGACCAGGTACTTGACCTTGGACTTGGCCGCTTTAATCAGGCCGTCGGCCAGGGCTTTGGTCTGTGCGACCTGAATCGCCAGTTCTTTTTTGTCGATGGTCAGCGGAATCATGATTTCCGGAAGCACTTTAATTCCCTTCTTGGTGCAGGCGATCGCGGCGTTAATGATCGCGGTAACCTGCATGTCCAGAATTTCCGGATACGTAATGCACAGACGGCAGCCGCGATGACCGAGCATCGGGTTGGCTTCGTGGAGCTGTTCACAGCGGTGCTTAATCTTCTCGACGGAAATTCCGGTTACATCGCCCAGCTTCCTGAAGCCCGCCTCATCTTTCGGCGTAAACTCATGCAGCGGCGGGTCAATCAGCCGGATGGTAACCGGCTTGTTATCCATCGCGGTGAAAATACCTTCAAAATCGCTCTGCTGGAACGGAAGCAGTTTATTGAGGGCGGCCTTGCGAGCTTCCACGCTTTCGGCCACAATCATTTCCTGCATCGCCAGCCGGCGTTCTTCGGTTTCAAAGAACATGTGCTCGGTGCGGCACAGACCGATGCCCTCGGCGCCCATCTTGATGGCGTTGATGGCGTCGGCCGGGGTGTCGGCATTGGTGCGAACTTTCAGGGTTCTGAGTTGGTCAGCATACTTCATAATCGTCTGATAGGCGGCGGGCTGTTCAGGCAGCTGCAGCGGAAGCTGGCCTAGATAGACATCGCCGGTATTGCCGTCGATGGTAATAAAATCGCCCTGCTTGATCACCCTGTCGCCGACTTTCATGGACTTTGAAGTGTAATCGATATTCAGCGATTCGCAGCCGACCACGCAGCACTTGCCCCAGCCGCGGGCAACCACCGCCGCGTGGCTGGTTTTGCCGCCGGTGGCGGTCAGGATACCCACCGCCGCGTGCATGCCGCCAACGTCTTCGGGACTGGTTTCTTTTCGGACCAGGATGAGTTTCTCGTTAAGGTCGGCCATTTCCTCGGCTTCCGCGGCGGTAAAAACCACCTTGCCGCCGGCAGCGCCGGGAACGGCGTTAATGCCGGTCGCGATCTTGGTCGCCGTCTTTGCGGCCTTGGCATCAAGCTGAGGATAGAACAGCCGTTCAATATCCTCAGGGGTGATGCGCGCCACGGCCTCTTCCCGGGTCAGCAGTTTTTCTTTGACCATATCGGCGGCAATCTTGAACACCGCCGCCGCGGTACGTTTGCCGGTACGGCACTGGAGCATATACAGTTTTTCTTCCTGAACGGTAAATTCCAGGTCCTGCATATCTTTGTAATGTTTTTCAAGCTGCACGCGAACCTGACAGAGCTGCTTATAGGCCTTCGGCAGCAGGTTGCCAAGGTCCGACAATTTCAGCGGGGTGCGGATACCGGCCACCACATCCTCACCCTGGGCATTGATGAGGCAGTCGCCGTAGAAGACGTTTTCGCCGGTATTGGGGTCGCGGGTAAAGCACACGCCCGTGCCGCTGTGGTCACCCATATTGCCGAACACCATGGTTTGGACATTGACGGCGGTGCCTTTCAGGTCGCTGATTTTCTCGACCCGGCGGTACGTCACGGCCTTGTCGGCTTCCCAACTTCCAAAGACCGCGCCGATGGCGCCCCACAACTGCTCATACGGGTCCTGCGGAAAGCCCTGCCCCTTCATATTGTCGGAATAGAACTTCTTGAACTGGCCGCACAGCTCTTTGAGGACTTCGGCGCCGAGTTCGGGGTCGGTCTTGACGCCGGCTTTCTTCTTGGCATGGTGCAGCATCTCTTCCATCGGCTCTTTGGAAAGCCCCATGGCGGTGGTGCTGTACATCTGGATAAACCGGCGATAGGCGTCATACGCAAAGCGAGGATTACTGGTCTTTTTGGCCAGGCCCTCGACCGACTGGTCGTTCAGACCCAGGTTCAGGATGGTTTCCATCATGCCCGGCATCGAGCGGGCAGCGCCGGAACGAACCGAAAACAGCAGCGGGTCGTTAACATCGCCGAATTTCTTGCCCATGGCTTTTTCGACTTTGGCCATGTTCTGGCGAACCTGGGTTTTCAATTCAGCGGACATCTTGCGGCCGAGTTTGTAGTACTCTTCGCAGTTGGGGACGGAAATCGTAAATCCCGGGGGGACCGGCAGGCCGGCGGCGGTCATATCCGCCAACCCGGCGCCTTTACCGCCCAGAATCAGTTTTCGTTCGCTTTCCATCCTGGCAACCGTCATGCCTTCGGCTTTGCCGCTGCCGAAAAAGTACACGCGCTTGGCGGCAGTTTTATTGACGGTTTTCTTGACTGCTTTTTTAGCAGTTTTTTTCACGGCTTTCTTTTTTGCCATCGCAACAATCTCCCTTATGTCAAACGGTTAAAATTTCGCATATTTCAGCGTTTTTTGCGGCCGGATACAGACCACACGGCTGAATCCAGGTGCCTTTCAATAAAGGGATAGAAATATAGTCCCTAAGCAGGCCGGTGTCAACAACGAAAACAGTTTGGCGGGCGGCTTTTTGTGCAAAAAATCCCTGTTCTTTGGCCCGGTTGGAGCCATTGCAGCAGGAAAGGTCAAAAACAGGGTGCAAACAACATTTTTGTCGCTTCAAAGGCGGTCATATTTCCTGCAACCCTCACGTATCCGACAAGCAGCATCTTGATATATTAACTTGCAACCACTTTTTATTGCCACTGGTGGGTTTTGATACTGGTCAGGATTTTTTCGGCGCATTCGAGTGCGGCCAGGCCTTCTTCGGCGGTAACTTCGGGGCGTTTGGATTTATCGAGAACGGCGGCCAGAAAGGCCTGCTGCTCGAGTTTCAGCGGTTCGGCGTCTTCAATCTGCAGGTTTTCGATATGCAGCAAATCCTTCCAGTTGACGGTCGAAAAGTCAAAGTCCTGTTTTTCCTGATGCTCGCGAATCCATTTGACCAGGTCGATGTTCTGGTCTGTCTTGATGACAATGCCTTCCTTGCGGAAATAATCCAGAGACAGATACGCCTGCCGGCTGAAGACGCGAACCTTGCGTTCGGTCTTGAGCGCCAGCCGCGAGGCGGTGACGTTGGCGATGCAGCCGTTTTCAAAGACGATGCGGGCGTTGCAGATATCCTCGTGGTCGGCGATGACGTTGACGCCAGCGGCATCGACCTTTTTGACCTTGCTGTTGGCTAAGGACAGGATAATATCGATGTCGTGAATCATCACATCCAGCACGACGCCGATATCCATCGAACGGAACGGATAGGGGCTGACGCGCGTAACCTCGATAAACATCGGCTCGATATCCAGCCGCTTCATCGCCTGCACAACCGGGTTGCAGCGTTCCGAATGGCCGACGGCGACAATCGTATTGTGTTTCTTCGCAAGTTCGACAATCTCCCTGCCCTGCCGGACCGTAGAGGCCAGGGGCTTTTCAATCAGGACGGGGATGCCGTTTTTAACAAACAGGGTCGCCAATTCATGATGGGCAATGGTCGGGGCGGAAATCGTAACGGCATCGACCTTGTCGATTAAGTCGGCCGGGTTCGTGACGGCCTGACAGTCAAACTGTTCGGCCAGGGCGGCGGCCTTTTCGGGATTGCTGTCGGCGACTGCAACAAGCTGGACGTTGTCCAATTTGGAATAGACCTTGGCGTGAATCCGGCCCATCTTGCCGGCACCGACGATGGCTGTGCGAAGTTTTGTCATAATCGCCCTCTTAAAATAGTAAAATCATCCTGATTTCTACCCGCAAGGGGCGTTTTTTGCAAGGGAATTATCGTTTCCAGAACTTTTCGATTTGTTCGAGCGTTTTTCCCTTGGTTTCGGGCACCGCGGCCGCCACGAAGATAAATGCCGCCGCACAGATGGCCGCATAGACCCAGAAGGCCGTTCCCTTGAGGGTTTCGAGCATATAGAGGAAAAACTGTGAAACCAAATAACAGGAGATCCACAGGCACACCACGGCCACCGACATGGCCCGGCCGCGGATTTTGGTCGGAAAAATCTCTGAAATAACGACCCAGACCACCGGCCCCATCGCCACGGCAAACGAGGCCACATAGGTCAGCACATACATCAGCACCCACCGGCCCTGAAATTGTTCGAGCCGAAACGCCCATCCGAGCAAAAACAGCGACAGGCCCATGCCGGCGCTGGCAATCAGCAGCAGCGGTTTTCGCCCGAGTTTATCGACGACCGCAATCGCCACCAGCGTAAACACCAGGTTCACCGCTCCGACAATGACCGTATCGGAAATGGCCGAGGTCGAAGTCAAGCCGGCGCTTTTGAAGATTTCCGGGGCGTAATACAGAATGGTGTTGATGCCGGTGATCTGCTGTAAAACGGCCAGCCCGATCCCGATGAACAGGGCCATCCGCATTCCCGGACGAAATAACTGGCTTAAGCTGGCGCTTTCGGCGGCAATGGCAGTCCGGATTTCCTGAAACTCGGCTTGGGCGTGTTCAGCGCCGCCGACACGGGTGAGGATATTCAAGGCCTCCTGTGTCCGCCCGGCTTCGGTCAGCCAGCGCGGGCTTTCAGGGACCAGCAGCAGCATCACGAAGAACAGGGCCGCCGGAAGGGCCTCGGAGATGAACATCCACCGCCAGCCATAGTCGATATTCCATGCCTCGCCTCCGGCCCCGGCAATCAGGGCGTTGACAAAATAGACCACCAGCATGCCGCTGACGATGGCAAACTGGTTGACGGAGACCAGAAGGCCGCGGATTTTGGCGGGAGCGATTTCGGCGATGTACATCGGCGAGAGCATCGAGGCGGCCCCGACCCCCAGCCCGCCGAGAATCCGCGCCAGAACAAAATCGAAGATCCCGAATGGAATGCCTGACCAGACGGCGGAAACAAAGAAAAATATCGCCGACAGAATCATTGTTTTTTTACGGCCGAATTTATCGCTCAGAACCCCGGCAAACATCGCCCCAAAAATACAGCCGACCAGCGCAGAGGAAGCCGCCCAGCCCTTCATCATGACGCCCAGCTCAAACTTAACTTCCATAAAGCCGATGGCGCCAGAGATGACCGCCGTATCGTAGCCGAATAGCAGGCCCCCCAGCGCCGCCACCAAGCTCAGCGCCGCGACATACACTATCGATCCTTTGGCTGATGTTTGTTCTTTAACCTGTGGCATGGTTTGTTTCTCCGTCATTAAAGCGAACGCCCCAGCGCCTTGAACATCGCGATGACATTTTCAACGGGCGTATTACACTGGATATTGTGAATGGCCGTAAAGACAAAACCGTTTTTTCGGTTGAATATTTCCGTCCGCTCCTGAACCTGCTGAAAGACCTCCTCGGGTGTCCCAAAGGGCAGGGTCCTTTGCGTATCGACGCCGCCGCCCCAGAAGACAATCCGGTCGCTGAAATCCTCCACCAGCCCTTGCGGTTCCATCCCTTTTGCCGAACACTGAACGGGATTGAGCACATCGAACCCAGCTTCGATAAAGCCGTCGATGAGCGGCCGGCACGCACCGCAGCAGTGCTTCATGGTCTTCCAGCCGGTGTGCCGATGAATCCAGTTATTGACGCGGGCGTGAAAAGGCATGTACAGCTCGCGATAGGTTTGGGGGCCGCAGAACAGCGTGTCCTGCGCCGCCAAATCGGTACCGCAGATAAAGACCATCTGTATCCTGTCGCCGACGGCCTGATAAATCATTTCGATATTTTTGACGGCAATGTCGGCCTGTTTGTCAAAGACCTCCAGAATGTAATCCCGGCGGGAGACGGTGCTGATATACCATTCCTCCAGATCGCGGATGCCTTTGGGGTCTTTTAAAAAGGGGGACGGCACCAAAAAGATGTCGCCGAAGGCCGTTCCCGGCAGGCCCATCGTTATGGCCAAATCGGTGTTGTTGTAAAGACCGTTTGAATTCTTTTCCCAGAAGCGCAGGTCTTCGTCGCTGACCATCGTAAATTCCTCAAGATTATCCCGGGGATTCAATTTGCCTTCGTCGATGGGTTTTTGGCGGATGATGGCGTCAAAATAGAAACCGCCTTTGGGCATCTTCATACTGGGAGCAACGGAGCGGTCGCCCTGCGGGTACTGCACAATATTGCCCTGTGCGTCCGGGGTTGTGTTGAACTGACCGGCCACCAGCACATCGGTTCCGTCAAAGGTTGTCCAGGGTTTCCAGCCGGCGTTTTCAAAACCGAAAATATTCATGCGGAGCGGCATGGACACGACATCGACCCGGAGTTTGTCTCTTAGGTCTTCGGCGACTTCGCCGAGCATCTGGGCGGGTTCGAAAACCTTGACGCGGGCGTCGGGTTTATCCAATCCAAGCGCCTGGCGCAGTTTGGCGATGACGCTAGCATGCGCGCCGGTCAGGACGGTGCCGCCGAAATCGACAGGAACACGGTCCACCGGTTTGCGGTTCAGCGCATTGATGACCCGCTGACGCGGTGTCAATTTATTTCCAGATTTTGCATGAGTTTCCAATATTTACCATACCTTCCATGCACATTCAGTTTTTTTAAGTTTTTGAAACGGACCCGGTGAGGGATTTTTCGTATTCCGCTTTTTGCCGAAATAATCGTTGTCAATTTTCAAGGGATTGCCGTCATAATTTTCAAACAGCAAACCGGGTATCTTTACTTTACCCAGCAGTTCCGTTGTTACGAACGGCCGCCTCCACTCGGACTGAATTTCCGGTAACGTCAGACGCAGGTAAAGAGCATCGTCTTTTTTGACCAGTTCGGCATTCGGATTAAATTCGGGTGCGGAGATGCTGTTCTTTTCGCCCGGATAGGGTTTGGACCCGTTCAGATAGATATTTCCCTCAACAAAGGAAGGCCAAAATGTCTCTTTTGCATATTCTTCAAGTCCGTTGCCGCCGATAAAGATATTATTATAAAACCGGTTATCCCCGCAGCGGGTGACGCTGTAGCCGGCTACTTCGGTAGAATGGGGTTTTAGATAGGGTGTCTGACGCCCTCCCGGACAAGCCGGATTAAGTGTTGTTTTTCCGCCAAATAGATTGTGCGAATAACATCCGCCCTCAGAACAGTCCCACAAGCTGGTTTTCGAAAGGAAAACATTGTTGTCCAGCACGAATGGACCGTGACTTACTTCCACAAATGCGTCCACGCTGTTGTCGTGACAGAGATTTGAAGTGACCCGCACTCCCTGTGCCATCCAGTCCAGCCAGATGGCCAGGGTGCAGTGATAAATATGATTATTCGCAATCAGCACATCATTGGAGGCGTGAATCTTGATGCCGGCCATTTCGGCGCCGGAAAACAGTTGCCGTACATGAATATCATGAATAATGTTGTCGGTAATCCGGCTGAAGATTGCCCCCATGCTTCCGACCAGCCCCGCCTGCTCACAGTGCGAGATATGGTTGTTGCGGACGATGTGATGGCCGATGTTGTCTTTGGACCAGCCGCTTTGAAGGGCACGTTCAATCGTCTTAACGTAACCTTCAGCAGTGTTTTGCGAGGTGTTGTCATATTCATCACCATACTTGCCGAGGGTAATGCCCACGCAGGTTGAGTAGCTGATATCGTTATCCTCGATGATCCAGCCTGTGCTCCAGTGGGTGCCGAGCAGGCCAATCTGTTCGGCTGTCGGCGGCGCCCAGGGTGTGGCGGCGTGCATCATCGTAAACCCCCGCACCGTGATGTAATTGCGCCCCAGCTTATCCGGATAGAATACGGTTTGCCGGACATTGATTTCCACATCGGCCTCATTGGGGTTGACATCTTTAAATTGTGCCCAGACCGTCGTGTTCTTATCATCCATCTGCGCAAACCACAGCGGGGTATCCGCAGCAGATTCCTGCACCTGATCAAATTTCGCCGCTTCGGCAAACCAGTGGCCGTTCAGATAAACGGCACCGGTGTGGTGATCTCTGTCCTTACGAGTAAACCAGTCGCCGTGAATCAAATCATTGAAGGGATTAAAATCCCCGAAGAAGGTGTTCGGAATCACCGCTTTCCATGTGTCTTCCTGCACCTTCTCCCAGCCCTTGACAGGTTCGGACCCCTTGATGACCACTTTTTCGCCCTTTGCGGCCTGATAGACGATGCGTTTTTTATCCGAGACCCCCCCTCGCGGCGGATTAACCCGTTCCCGATATGTCCCCGCGTGCACGGTAATCACATCGCCGGGCTGTGCCGCATCTGCGGCGGCCTGAATGGTCTTAAACGGCTTGGCCTTTGACCCCTTATTGGCATCGCTGCCATTGACCGAAACATGGTATTCTTTGGCCAAGACTGTGGAAGTAATCAATCCGAACATTCCCACAGCTCCCCAAATCGCTAATTGAAGTCTCATACTTTTCTCCTGTTTTCTGAAAAGGGTATTCCTTAAGATGACTCTTCAAAGCCGCAGAACGCAACGTGTTTAAGTCCCCGTTCCTGAAGATGCTCGGCCGCCATTTTGCCGATCATCGCATCCTCTGTGACCATTGACGGGCAGGCAGTTATTCTTTGCTGCACGCATTGGGCAATCAACGGAATCCCCGTCGCAATCAGCGCCTCGGCTTCTTTCTTTGTTCCCACATGCGCAATAATCCCCTCCACGGCCCGGCAGTAGAGCAGTTTTTTGGGGATGCCCTGCCTTTTCGATAAAATTCCGAATCCCTGGAAAAAAACCACGCGCCGTGCAGGCGGGAGTATTTGGCGATGCCGCGCAGCAACCCCCGGTCATATGCTCGGGACGTTTCAACAATCAATTTTACATTTGGAACAGGCACCATAAGCAGGATTCAATTTGCCCAGGAAACCAACAACTTAAAAGACATTCCCCGACTTTTTATCAACTGCGCACATTCACGCGGGAAGACCTGTTCACGTTCTTTTTGTCAACGATGCAGTTCCAGGTGGCGGCCGAAACGCTGTTTGCTGCTTTGCAGAAGCGAATCCACCATCATACGGACGGGCTCTTCCAGGTCGTCCCGCCGGGCCAGTTCCCTGACGCGCTCCAGAACGGGGCCGTCGCCGCGCCAAATCCACTTGAACGCATCGAACACAGCCTTCTTCTGTTCGTCCGAGAGACCCGCACGGGTCAGGCCACGTTTGTTGATGGAGCGTATCTCGAGCGGGTAGTGACCGCTGACGATGACAAACGGCGGCACATCGTGGTTGATGCCGGTGTAGCCGGCGGCGTAGCACCACCGGCCGATGGTCACAAACTGGTGCACGGCGACCATGCCGCTCAGCCAGGCGCCGGTTTCGATTTTGCAGTGGCCGGAAACCTGCGTGCAGTTGCTAATGACGATTTTGTCCTCCAGGTGGCAGTCATGTCCCAGATGCACATTGATCATCAGCAGGTTGCCGTTGCCGACAATGGTATTATGGTCGGGGTACATGCTCGGATGAATGGTCACGTATTCGCGAATGACATTATGGTCGCCGATGGCCAGGCCGCCCATCCGGGTATTTTCGTCAAAGCCGAGAACCTGCGGCGGCCGCCCGACGACGGCGCCGGCAAACACGCGGTTGGATTTGCCAAGCCGGGTGTTTTTGCCGATGACGACATGGGTGTCCAGCACGGTATTATCACCGATGACGGCGCCCTCATCCACCACCGTATAGGGGCCGATAACCACATTTGAACCCACCTTGACGCTGGGTGCAACAACCGCGGTAGGATGGATTTGCTGACTCATGCTAATTTTTTAACCTCCGAAATCGCTTTATGTTGTTCTCGTTTTCAGTCGTACACGCTGCCCGTTATAATACTTCATCGTCCACCAGCATGAACTTCAGCTGGGCTTCCGCAACAACCTCATCGCCGACCATGGCCGTACAATTACACTTGGCCGCACGGCTGCGCACCTTCTCAGCCCGGGCCATCAGAACCAACTGGTCGCCGGGAACGACGGCCTTGCGAATCTTGACGCCGTCCATCGTCAGCAGGACGGCCAGCTTGCCGGTATGTTCCAGCGTTTGAGCAAACAGAAGTCCCGACACCTGCGCCATGGCTTCCACAATCAGCACGCCCGGCATCACAGGAGTGCCGGGAAAATGCCCCTGGAAAAACTGCTCGTTATACGTGACGTTTTTGACTCCCTTGATCCATTGATCGCCATGAACATCCACGACCTTATCGACCAGCAGGAAGGGGTAGCGGTGCGGGAGAATCCGCTGGATGCGCCGGATATCCAGAACAGGTTTTCCGGCCAGGGCGCCGCCCTGGCGGCTCTTGCGGTCAACTTCCACAATCCGCGCCACAAGTTTCTGGTTGAGGGCATGGCCCGATTTATAGGCCACAATGCGGCCGATAACGGGACGGCCCGCTAAACGCAGGTCGCCGATGAGGTCAACAACTTTGTGCCGCACGCATTCATCCGGAAAACGAAAGCTGTTTTTAATCGGGCCGTCTGAATTGATGACCAAGATATCCCTGGGACTTAAATGTGCGCCGATGCCCATCGCCTGCATCTGGCGGGCTTCGGCCTCCAGCACAAAGGTTCGGGTTCGGGCCAGGTTTTGTGCAAAATGACTTTCGCTCAGATCGCACGAATATATCTGGCGGCCGATGCCGGTATGCTGGGTATAGTCCAGATCATAGGTAATACTCAGCCCGCCGCCGGAGGGCAGGGCATAAATGGATTTATCGCCTTCGCTAATTGAAATCGGCTCGGTAATAACTATCGGCTGCTGTTCGGCATCCTGCTTCTGGATGCCGCATTTTTGCAGGGTTTTGAAAAACTCCTCGCTGCTGCCTTCAAAGCCGGGCAGTTCCTCGGCATCGATTTCAATGATCAGGTTGTCAATATCCAGAGCGCTGACCGCCGCCAGACAATGTTCGGACGTTTCAATATAGGCGCTGCCGTTCTGCAGCGCGGTGCGGCGGTCGCGAGAGGCGATGTTTTCAGGGATCACCCGTATCTGCACTGGCGGCTGGAGGTCTTTGCGGACAAAGACCACCCCTGTATCGGGCGGGGCGGGCTTGAAGACGGTTTTGACATCGTGGCCGCTGAATAACCCCCTGCCGGACAGTTTGGCTTCGTTTTTAATGGTTTTTTGCTGACTCAAGCTGTTCTACCTTTTGCTGAAGCTGCTTGACTTCTTTGGCCAGTTCCGGAAGACGCTGATAAATTGCCACACACTTCAGTTCCCGCCGCATCTCCTGCGGGGGCATTCCCAGCATGGCCTGTCCTGCCGGAATATCTTCGGTGACCGCACTTTTGACACAAATCATGGCACCATCGCCGACAACCTTGTTATCGCTAATCCCTGACTGGCCGCCCATCGCTACGCCGTTGCCGATGACAGTGCTGCCGGCAATACCGGACTGGCCGGCCATCAGGCAGAGTTTGCCGATATGCACATTATGCCCTATTTGAACCAGATTGTCGATTTTTGTTCCGGCCCCGATGATGGTATTGCCGAATTTGGCCCTGTCCACACAGCTATTGGCGCCGATTTCGACGCCGTCCTCAAGGATTACGCCCCCATTGTGGGGAATCAGACGATGCTGACCCTCAATGAAGGAATAACCGAAACCAGTCGAACCAATAGTGGAATTGGCCTGGATGATACAAAAATTACCGATTTGGCAATTGTGGTACACAACCACATTGCTGTCCAGCCGGCACCGCATTCCAACAACCGTATTCTCGCCAATGGTACAGCCAGCGCCAATGACGGTGCCAGCGCCGATTTTGACGCTATGGCTGATATACGCCTGCGGACCGATGACAGCGGTCTTGTCCACAGCCGCGGTCGGTTCAATGACCGCTGTGGGGTGAATTCCGCTGAAGGCGGTCAGTTTCGGTGCAAACATTTCCATCGCCGCAATCAAGGCCTTGTTGACATTATCGACCACCATCTGCGGGATGGGACAGTCCGCCAGCGGCTTATCCACAAGAACCGCAGCGGCACGGCTGCTGCTCAGTGACTTGGCGTGCTTGGCCGAAGTCAGAAAGCAAAGATGACTGTCCGTCGCATCCTGAATGGTATTGACGCCAGTAACAGTTTTTTGGCCGCCGCCTGTCAGCGTGCCTTTTAATTTGTCCGCAAGTTCGAATAGCAGCATGGAAACACTTCCACTGAAGTTATTACATCCGGTATTAATCGGCCTTATCAAGAGCGGCCTGCACCTCGGCTGTCAGGTCGTATTGCGACTTGTAATACAGCATTTTTTTGGTCTTGACGGTCAGCATGAAATCCCGCAGCGTAGGAGCGGGCAAATCCAGTATTTCATCGGCAATAACCATATCCAACCCCTTGGCTTCGGCAACGTTTTTGATGACCGTCAGCATCTTCTGATAGAGCGATTCGGTCCACCGCTGCATTTCCGTTTCGACCTTGCTGCGGTAGAACTCGTATTTGGCATCCATCAGGGCTTTTTTCTCAAGCAGTTCCCCTTGAAGACGCAGGGCGTCCTCACTGCCGGGTGTGCGCAGCTTCAGGTTGGCCTGAGCGGCATCCAGTTCATCTTTCATTTTCTTGAACTCGGCTTCCATGGCTGCGCGGTCGTTCTGCATCTTTTCCTGCAATTGTTTATGTTTGGCACTGTTTTCAAGAACCTGAGTTACATTAACAACTCCAATCTTCGCCGGGGCAACAGCGGCATCCGCATGAAGGCGTCCCTGCTGCCATGTGCCGAGCACTACCACGATCACGATTAACATCATTCCAAAAGCAACCCTTGAATGCCTCATCTTTTGTCCTTTCTTTTTTGCATCCGAAGATGCTTCTATAAGCATTGAATAGTTCTTAAAACAGAGCGCCAACCGAGAAACTGAACACCTGTGTATCATCCTCTTCGTCTTTGGATATCGGGGTGGCCAGCTCAAACCGCATCGGGACCGGCCCGAAATACTGCGGAAGCATAATCTGAATCCCGGTGCCGACAGAAGCCCGCACCGGCCCTTCGCTGATCATGCCCGCATCCGTAAAAAACAACCATGAAAAGGTCTGGCTTCCCAGCGGAACGGCAATTTCGGCGTTTCCGACAACCGCCCAATCGCTGCCGATCGGCTCATCACTGGGGCCGCTGCGAGGACTGATGCCGCGGTAATCAAAACCCCGTACGGAGCGCTGTCCGCCCAGATAAAACCGCTCAAAAGTCGGGGCTTCGCTGACGGTCGTGGCCGCGTGGATTTTCGTTTCGAGGACGGTCTTAAGCTCGGTCAGGTCCTCATAGAGCGTGGTGTACCAGCGATAGGTCCCGTCCAGAATGCCGAAGGTGTAGTCACCGAAGACCTGTTCATAGCCGGAATCAAAATTATATCCCCGGCTGGGCATAAACCGGCTGTCGGTGGTGTCTTTGCGGATATAGAACCGCGTGCCGTACAGCATATTGTTCCCTTTGACATCCACCACATCTTCGGGGGCATCCCACTCCAAATCGGTGATTTTTACATTTTCAAACCGCTGGCTGATACCCCTGCGCCAATCGTCCGAATAGCGTCTTTCCAGACCGATTTGCCCTTTTAGGCGCGACTCGTCGTAGGTTTCGTGCTCACGTTCAGAATTAGAGCCCTCCAGATTCAGTGCCATTGGCTTGTCGTACAGGTACGGCTCAGTAAACTCAACTGAATAGAAACTGTACTCCGTGCCGGGACTGGCCGATATCCGAAACTGCTGGCCGGCGCCGCGAAACGCCTTGCCGGAAAACAGGTCCCCCCAGCTTTCAGGCCAATCGGTAATATCGAAGTTGCGCTGGGTCAGCGAAATATTGCCCATCACACCGTCATCGCTGCCGACGCCGGCACCGACCATAATCGAACCGGTTTGGCCTTCCTTGATCGTCACGAGGGCATCGCGGATGTTGGGGTCGGCACCAACCGGTTCCGGTGCAATCATGACCGAGTCGGCAACAACGGCCTGCTTGATGATTTTTTCCAGTTCGCCTTCGCCATCGCCGCGGGCGATGTCGGCGTTGTACAGCCGGCCGGGCGTGAAGCTCTCTTCATCCATAATCCGGCGGATGGTTCTGTCCTGAAAGCTCGTATTGCCCGCAATGGTCACTTCGCCAACCCGATAGGGGTCGCCCTCTTCAATCTCAAAGTCTACATTCACCCGTGCTCCCGGAAGAATGACAGGGGGCTTCTTGACGCTAACCTGTGCGTCAACAAATCCCTGCCGGCCGTAGGCGCTTTTGATCTTCTTGGCGTCAAAGTCCGCCCAGGCCTCGCTGTAAAAGTATTCAGGGCGAAGCTTCAGTTCCTGTCGAAGCTGTTCGGCTGTGAAAAACTCGTTACCCTTTATCTGAATGGAGTTGACGATATAGGCCGGCCCCTCTTCGATGGTAAAAACGGCATAGGCCTTGCTCTTGGACTCATTGAACGTCACATTCCCGGACACCCGGGCATCCAGAAAGGATTTTTTCTGGTAGGCCTCCAGCAGTTTCTGGATATCCTTTTCAACCTGTTCGGGTGAGTAATAGACGGAGAAAAACAAAAACTTTCGTGTTTTGGTTTTAATCACATCATTCAGTTGTCCGGCCTTGAGGGCCTGGTTGCCTTCAAATGCGACGCGCTTAACCTTGGGACGCGGTCCTTCTTCAATCATATAGGTCACCTGACCTAGCAGCGTCGCGTCTCCGTCGAGCGTCACTTCCACCCACGGAAAACCCTTTCTCTTGTAGAGTTCTTTCATCGCATCGGCGCCGGCACGCACCAGAATAACATCCAGATAATCGCCCTGATGAAAGCTCAATTCCTTAAGCAAAACGGCGTCCTTCAGTTTTTTATTCCCCTTGAGGGCAATGGAGCGGACCAGGTTACGCTCCTCGACTACATAAGTCAGCAGAACCTTTCCGTTCTCAACACGGGTGTTGTAATAAGCCCGCTGCACCGCTGTCAGTTTGCCAATCCGGACGGCATCTTCGTCCGCTGTTTCCGTATGAAAGATTTGACCGGGCCTGGCCCGCACCACCGCCAGAACCTCCGCACGGGTCAGGGTGACGTTGCCCGCCGTTTCCACGCCGGCGATGGCCAGTCCTTCAGGAGAAGATTCCTCGCCCCAGGCGACCGTCAGCCAGCCGCCTGCGCACACCAGCATCACGAATATCATACCCGCCCAGCTCTGCCGCATGTTCGCCTCCCTGTGAATTTTATCTTTTACGATCAAAACGGATCCGCCACGTGACTTTTCGGTTTAAAGCGCGTCAGCCGGCCGTCGAAAATCAACTCCACAACACCCGTCGGCCCGTTACGCTGCTTGGCGATAATCACTTCCGCCAAATTGAGCTTGTCCTCATTGCTGTCTGTCCACTCCTGATCCCCCTGATGATAATAGGCCTCCCGATGGAGCAGCATAATCACATCGGCGTCCTGTTCAATACTGCCGCTTTCGCGCAGGTCGCTCATGCGCGGGCGGTGGCCTTCGCGTCCTTCGGCGCCGCGGTTGAGCTGGCTGAGCACAACCACCGGAATATCCAGTTCCCGCGCCAACCCCTTGAGCTGGCGGGAAATCGTGCTGATTTCCTGCTGTCGGGATTCGGCGTAGCCGCCCAGCGACATCAACTGCATATAATCGATAAAAACGGCTTGAATATCATGGCGACTCTTGAGGCGGCGGCATTTGGCGCGAACCATCAGGGGAGTCAGGCCCGGCGTATCGTCGATGAAGATCGGCTTTTCAAACAATTCGCCGCCCACCCGGGTCAATTCCGCCATTTGGTCGGTGCTGAGCATCCCTTTGCGAACCAGCTGCGAATCCATCCGGCTGCGGCTGCACAGAAACCGCTCCACAAGCTGGTGGCGTCCCATTTCCATCGAGAAAATCGCGACGGGGATATTTTCGTCGGCTCCGAGGGTCTCGGCGATGTTCAGCGCAAAACTGGTTTTGCCCATACTGGGACGCCCGGCCACGATAATCATCTCGCCTTTCTGGAGACCCGCCAGCGTGTGATTGAGTTCTTCGAACCCCGTCGGAAGACCCGTCACATGCGACCCTTTGCGTTTTTCGATGTTCTCAAAGGTTTCGGTAATCAGATCGCGCACCGGAATCGCCGACCCTTGTATTTTCTGATCGGTAACCCCAAAGATGCGCTGTTCGGCAGCATCGAGCTTGTCGGAGACCTCGCCGTCCTCCTGGCAGGCCTCATGCAGAATTTCACCGCAGACATGGGCCAGCTCGCGCAGCATGGATTTTTCTTTGACGATGTTGGCGTAAAAGGCCGCGTTGGCCGCCGAGGGAACCGACTCGGCCACACGGACCAGATAGTCAACACCGCCAACCGCTTCCAGTGATTCGCGTTTTTTCAACTCATCGCGCAGAATCACCAGGTCGATTTCGCTGTTCTTCTCGTACAGCGCCAGAATCGCTTCAAAGATAATGCGGTGTTCGGTCAGGAAAAACGACTCCGCCTTAATCGCCTCGATGACATCGGCAATCGTCTGGCGGTCCAGAAGCATCGACCCCAATACCGCCGCTTCGGCTTCGGGCGAAGCAGGAACCTTTCGCCCCTGCAGAAGCTGCTGCAGGTCTGCATCTGTCCAGGCGTTATCCTTCCGTACCCGTTTGTTCTTCAGTTGCGTCAACGGTCTGGTCCTGTGATACGACAATTACGCGCACAGCCGGGCGCAAATCCGACGCGATTTTCAGCGAAACATCGTGCGTTCCGACTTCCTTAATATGGCCGCCGGACATCCGCACCATGTCATCCTGAATCGCAAAGCCCTGCTGACGCAGATTCTCGGCAATATCCCGTTCACCCACAGACCCGAACAAATGCCCCTGCTCGTTGGCCTTGGCCGCAATCACCACTTCGGCGCCTTCGACCTGGGCGGCAAGCTGTTCTTTCTGTTCGCGTTCCATCTGGCGGATTTCCGCACGGCGCTGCTTTTCGGCCGCCAACGACTTGATATTGGCTTCGTTTGGAACCGTTGCCAGCCCCTGGGGCAGCAGATAATTGCGGGCATAGCCGTTTTTTACTTCAACCACATCGCCCAGCCAACCCAGCTTTTCCACATCTTCAACTAACAGTACCTTCATTATAGTATCTCTCCATTTTTTTTCTACAGAAATTGCCTGATTCGCCGTAACTGTTTTTCGCGACGACGGTTAGGCGGTGTACGGCAACAGGGCCATGAAGCGTGCCCGCTTGATGGCGACTTTCACTTTACGCTGACAGCAGGCACAGTTGCCGCTGCGTCGGCGGGAAAAAATCTTGCCGCGATTGGTCAGCAGCTTCTGCAGGGTATCGATATCTTTATAGTCAACATACGACTTGCCTTCCCGGCAGAACCGGCATTGCGTCTGTTCGCGAATCGTCGCGGTAATTTTCCGTCGTTTTGTATTCGGATTGTTTTGAGGTCGTGCCATAAAGCTTCCTGTTTTTTCTCGTTTCTGGTTCTTTGCTTTTATATTATGTTATGTCCTGTTGATCCCGTCCGCCGGACCGTCCGGCGAAGAAATCAGAAGGGGATATCATCATCGGGACCGCCGCTGCCATAAGAAACATCAGGTCCGGATTCAGCACCCGCCGGAGCAGCCGGGCCGCCGCCGGCACCTCCATGTCCGCCGCCCTTGCCGAGGAACTCAAAATTCTCGACAAAGACCCGCAACCGGCTTTGTTTCTTGCCGTCTTTTTCCCAGGCATCATACTGGAGCCGACCTTCCACAAAGATAGGGTCGCCCTTTTTGAAGTATTTGTTCACGGTTTCCGCGCGTTTGCCGAACATCCGGCAGTCCACATAACAGGTGTCCTCGGCCATCGTGCCGTCCTGTTTTTTATATTTGCGGTTGATCGCCAAGCCAAATTCCACTACCGGTGTCTGGCTGGGCAAATACGTCAGCTGGGGGTCCCGCGTCATGTTTCCCATCAGCAGCACTTTATTCAAATTCGCCATACGTCACTCCTTTCCCATCGCCCGACGGAAGCGTGGGTGCGATGTACAGGCCCAACGGGCCGTCCCTAATTAAACGGTTTCCGTTACGTCGTCCGCTTCACTGATGATGTCCTGATCCACCGCTGCGGCCGGCGGAACATTCGCCATATCCGGATCGCCCGGCGTGTCCTGCTGGGGCTGCGTTTCCGCGGGGGTCGCCTTTTCAATGTCCTGCTGCGTCATCCCGTCCGTTCGAAGCACCAGCGCCCGCATCATCCGTTCCGAAAGCTGCACATCGCGCTCGATGCCCTTGACCTTGTCCGTGTCGCAGTTGAAATACGCCAGGATATACGTTCCCCTGCTTTTGCGCTGGATATCGTAGCACAGATGGCGTTCGTCCCATTTCCGCAGCGAAACCACCTCGGCGCCGGCGCGGTTGAGAATGCGAAGCACTTCGTCCAGGATTCCCTGCCAGTCCTGCGCCGCCAGAGCGGAATCCACCAGGAACATCCCTTCATACAATCGTTTTACAGCCGTTTCCAAAGTTCATACCTCCCATTGGGTTTCAGTATTTTATTCGTTTTATTGTTCACTTTTTCTGCCGCCGGGCGCAACGCCCATCGGCTCTGACAACTCATTCATTTAACGCCCCCGGATGCGCCGTTTTTGTCAGCGTCGCCGGAATCGGTACTGGCGTTGTAGCGGTTCATCGCCGTTTCAATGCCTTCGCCGGCCCAACACAAAACCGCCTGAGCGGCCGTCTGGACGGCCTGGTCAATCAGGCCCTGTTCTTCCGCCGAAAACCGCGACAGCACATAGTCGGCCGAATCCATCGAGCCGCTGGGACCGATACCCACACGCAGCCGGGCAAACTGATCTGTGCCGAGTCGGGCAATAATGTCTTTAAGCCCGTTGTGACCGCCGGCGGATCCCTTGGCCCGCAGCCGAAGCCGACCGACCGGCAGCGCCATATCGTCCGTCACAATCAGCACATTCTCCGCGGCGACCCTGTAAAACCCGGCCGCCGTCGCGACCGCATGACCGCTGCGGTTCATATACTGCTGCGGCTTGAGCAGCAGCAGTCTGGCTTCTTTCAGCCGCGCCTCTTCAAACTGGGCGTTAAACTTGTTCCGCCCAAGGGTCGTGCCAAGCTGCCGAGCCAAGGTGTCCAGCACCAAAAAGCCCACATTGTGCCGCGTGCCGCTGTAAGCCGCGCCCGGGTTTCCCAGGCCCGCAATCAATTTGACCGCGGGGCCTTCTTTTGTTTCCAAAGAGCCGGCGCCCGTCAGACGCCCAAAAACATCGTTCCAGTCCTGTGTCATAGCAGACAAATTCCCGCAAGAACCGTGCACACGCAGGCCTTACGAGGCGGGTTCCTCGGCGGGTTTGCGCTCCGTAATGACTTCCGGTTCCGTCGGGGCTTCAGCGCCTTCGGCGACAGCTGTAACTTCTTCGGCCTTGGCCGCGGCCGCTTCATGGCAGCTTACCACAACCGCATCGGCGTCCGTAATCAGCTTCAGATCGGCCGGCAGTTCAATCGCGCCGGCGTGAATCGTCTGGTTAAGCCCCAGGGACTTGATATTCACCGGGAGCATATCCGGAATGTCGCTTACCCTGCACTCGATTTCCAGACGGTCCAAAACCAGTTCGACCATGCCGCCCTGGTGGGTTCCCTCGGCGACTCCGCGCAGTGCAACGGCCACTTTGACCTTGACTCGCTCGCTGAGGTTGACGCGCATCAGGTCTGCATGGATGATGTCTTTGCCCAGGTAATCGTACTGAACCTGCTTGACCAGCACTGTGTCTTTGGCGCCGTCAATGTCCACCTCAAAAATGCGGCGGCCGCTGTGCAGACTCTCGATAAAATCATGCGCATCCAGCGCCACCGAAACCGTTTCCTTCTTGTGACCATACACAATGGCCGGAAGCTGCCCCTGCTGACGCAGGCGAGCCGAACGGTTTGAACCGGCCTGTTGGCGAATGTGTGCTTTTAACGCAGTTGTTTCTGACATACTTGCCTCTTTCTTTATTTCTGAGTTCCTGTGGTTTTAACCCTATAGCCGTCCATAATTCTCAAACATCGTGCTGATGGACTCATTGCTGTGAATCCGCCGCATGGCTTCCCCAATCAGCGGGGCCACACTGAGCACCGTCAGGTGCTTTAATTTCCGAACCGATTCCTGGAGCGGAATCGTATCGGTGATAATAATTTCGTCAATCGGCGCGCCGGCCAGACGGTCAACGGCCGGCTCGGCAAAAACGCCGTGCGTCGCACCAACGATGACCTGCTTGGCTCCGCGCGAACGAACCATCTGGGCAGCCCCCGTAATCGTGCCGGCGGTGGCAATCATATCGTCCACCATCACGATATTGCGGCCCTCGACCGAACCGATGATTTCCTCGCAAAGAATCTCCTGGCCCGTCAGGCGGCGCTTGTGAATAATCGCCAGTTCCGCCCCCAGCGCGGTAGCGTACCGAGAGGCGGTCTTCATATTGCCCACATCGGGGGCAACCACGGTCAAGTTGGTCGTGCGTTTCTGCTTGAGATAGTTCACAATCACCGGTTCGGCGGTCAGATGATCGACCGGGATGTCGAAAAAGCCCTGGAGCTGCTTGGCATGCAAATCCAGCGACACCACCCGATCCGCCCCCGCCGAGGTAATCACGTTGGCCATCAGCTTGGCAGTAATCGGCACGCGGCCGGCGTCTTTGCGGTCCTGGCGGGCGTAGCCGAAATACGGAATCACTGCGGTAATCCGCGCCGCACTGGCCCGCCGCACACAGTCCAGAAAAATCAGCAGTTCCACCAGGTTCTCATCGACCGGCGTGCACGTGGACTGGATTACGAACACATCCCGCCCGCGAACATCCGACTCCAGACGAATCAGTTTTTCACCGTCGGGAAAACGGGTTATCTCCGCTTTGCCCAGTTCCGTGTTCATATACCGGCTGATGGCGCCGGCCAGTTGGGAGTTACTGGTTCCACTGAAAATCATTGTCGGGTTATTCAGCATTGTTAACATCCCTTATCCTATTGAAGTTCCCGGAATACTCCCACAACGGAACCATCCGCCACATCGGCGCCTTCATGCAGCAGGGCAAACGGTCCGATGCGGCAATTGCTGCCGATGCTGACGGCGCCGCTGATGCAGGTAAACGGTTCAATCACGGTATCCTGCCCAATGCGAGCGCGGTCGTCAATCCATGTATTGGGCGGATCGACAATCGTTACGCCGGCGGCCATCAGGCGATCCTGAATCCGATGCTGCATAATCTTGCCCACCAGGGCAAGCTGCTGGCGGTTGTTAACGCCCATGGCGTCCTCGGCAGCCACAGCCGTCACAGCAGTCGCCTTGCAGCCGGCGGCCAGCAGAATATGCAGCGCATCGGTCAGATAGTATTCATTTTTGACGTTATTGGGGGTAATTTT
>JAKEGM010000047.1 GCA_022615575.1 Planctomycetales bacterium | reverse complement strand
GTTTTCCGCGGGCGGACGACAAGCTCCTGTGCAAATCCTTTCTGACAAAACACGGGATCGCGCATCCCAAAACACTGGCGGTGCTCAATCAGTACCGGGATATTTTGCGTCTGGAAGCGGAGATAGAAACGCTCAGCGGCTTTGCGGTCAAGCCCAAACACGGCTATGGCGGGCGCGGCATTCTGATTGTTCACCGCCGGGAGGACGGGACCTTCCAATCCCGGGGGCGGCCCCTGGGTCTCGATGAACTCCGCGCCCACATCTATCAAATCCTGACGGGCTGTTTTTCGCTTGAAAAACTGTCCGATTCGGCGTTTATCGAGCAGCTGATTGTTGCGGATGATACGTTTGAGGGGCTGTCCTTCGGGGGGCTGCCGGATATCCGCATCATTCTGTTTCGGGAGATTCCCGTGATGGCCATGGCGCGTGTGCCGACACAGGAGTCGGGCGGTCTGGCGAATCTGCATCAGGGCGCATTGGGGCTGGGGATTGATTTGCAGACGGGAGAGACGACGCAGGGCGTTTATAAGAACCGATGCGTCAGGCATTGTCCCCGGACGGGCCGGCCATTGGCCGGGATACGGATTCCGCAATGGCCGAAGATTGTTGACATGGCCGTTCAGAATTCGCGCATTTTCGGCTTGGGATACCTGGGGGTGGATATTGTAATCGACCGCCGCGAAGGGCCGATGATTATGGAGGTCAACGCCCGCCCGGGATTGAGCATCCAGCTGGCCAACGGCAAAGGGCTGAAGTCGCAAATCCCCTGGGGGACGGGCGGATGATTCACAAACGAAACGATGTTTGGTTCACCGTGACGGCGCTGGCGGTTATTTTCGCGAGCGTGTCTTTTCTCGGCCGCAAAATCGCGCTGGAGGAAAGCCGTCCTGCGGTTCGGGTCGCCGGCACGTATGAAGGCCCCGCGCCGTCGGAAAACGCCCGCGACGATTCCTACGACTATACCGCCGGCGGCGATGAGGGGGCTGTGGCCCCGATAGATCCGAATCTATGGGAGGCGGAGCGGCTCAAAAAGGAAGGAAATCTGGATGCCGCCAGGGTCGTCCTCGAATGGATTCATGCCCGGGACGCCGCCAATGAAGCGGTCATGAGTGCCCTGGCTTCCATTTATATTGAATCCGGCCAGCTGAAGAAAGCCGAGCAGATGCTGCTGCGGATGCAGGCCCTGAATCCGCAAAACGCGCGTGCGTGTTATAATCTGGGCGTTGTGCAATCCATGCAGGGCGAATTGGCGGCGGCTATCGCCGCCTATACCAAGGCCGTAACGCTGAATCCGGTCTATACGCGGGCGCACTATAACCTGGGGATGATTCATCTGAAAATGGGACGGCTGGAGATGGCCGAACAGAGTTTTCATGCGGTTTGCCGGTATGACCAGTCAGCCGAATCGGCAAAGGCCCATTTTCAGCTTGGCTATATCCAGTCCCGTCAGAACGGCAGAGTTCAGGAAGCGATTGCGTCCTATCGCCGGGCCATTGCGCTGAAGCCGGAGTATGTGCAGGCCCGAAACAATCTTGCGATTCAGCTGGAGAATCTCGGCGATAAGGAGGCCGCGATTGCGGAACTGGAAAAGACCCTCCAGCTGGACCCTGCGGCCGCCAATTCTCTGTTTAACCTGGGACGGCTTTATTCGGATGCGGGCAAACTGGATGAAGCGGCGGCGTGCTATCGCTCAGCGGCAAAAAACGACCCGTCATTGGTCAAGGCGTTTTTCAATCTGGGGGTGGTGGAGGAAAAACGCGGCCAGCCACTCCTGGCCATTGACGCCTATGAATCGGCGCTGGCGGCGGAGCCCGGCCATTTCCGCGCAATTGTCCGTCTGGGGGCGCTGCATCGGCAGGACAATCCCGCGCGGGCGGAAAAGTATCTCAAACAGGCGCTGGCAATCGATCCCCGCTATGCCAGCGTCCAGAACAGTTTGGGGATACTTTGTGCAAATCAGGAACGCTATGAGGAGGCTGTGCGATATTACGACGAAGCCATCCGCCTCGATCCGGAGGATAGTTCGGCCTATTTCAATAAAGCCCTGGCGCTCGAAGCGCTTCGCCAAAACAAGAAGGCCGCCGATATCTATCAGGCGATTCTTGCCATGGACGCCGCCCATCTCAAGAGCCGGTGCAAATTGGTTCGGCTGTATGCCGTTATGGGGGATTCCGAAAACGCCCTGGCCCAGGCGGTCAAAATCGAGAAGGTTGCTCCCGGGGACCCGCTTGCCCTGGCCGCGCTCTGCGAGGCCTATGTGTTAATGAACCTTCCGGACAAGGCGGCGGTGTGCCAGAAAAAGCTCGTTGAACAGGGTTCCGGCGATGTGTCCGCGCACAGGATGCTTGGGGATATTTACAGCCGGCTGAAACGCTATCCCGAGGCGATCGAAGCGTATCGCCCGGCCTGTGAAGCGTATCCGACCAACGTTTCCCTGCTGAAAGCGATAGGCAGGGCCTGTCGGGGCGCCGGTGATCCGAACCAGGCGCAGGTCTATTTTGACCGGGCGGCCGAACAGGAATCGAATCAGCGCCAATGAAGAAAAAGCGGCTGGGCGGCGAACGGTTCGGCTCGGATTAACTCCGGCAAATTATAACGTGCCCAGGGTGTCTTTATAGGCCGCCGAGAGTTTCCTGGTGAGGGGGCCGGGTTTGCCCGTGCCGATGGTGCGTGCCTCCACGGCGGTTACCGGCAGGATTTCCATGATGACATTGGTCAAAAAAACCTCCTCGGCGCCCAAGAGGTCGCCGATATGCAGGGGCTGCTGGCGGCAGGGGATGTTTTGGGCTTGTGCGATTTCGAGAACGGTCCTCCTGGCGATACCCGGCAAAACAGGCGTCTCGACCGGCGGCGTATAGAGCATGCCCTCTTTAACCAGAAACACATTGCTGACGCATCCTTCGGCCAGTGCGTTTTCCGTGGTGAACCACAGGGCCTCGGCGGCCAGTTTTTCGTGGGCGTTTTTCAGGGCCGTCAGGCGCGGGCCGTAACAGGTGGTCTTATGCCCGCAGTAGGGGTCTTTGGGGTTCTGGCGAAAGTCGGTCAGGATGACCCGGATGCCTTTGGCGTAGTACTCCGCCGGATACGGCGCAAACGGTGCGGCGGTAACCAGCAGGTGGGTCTTTGCCGTGCCGTCCGGCTGGATGGGGCCGTTGCTCAGCTCCAGCCGCAGCCGGGCTTCGCACAGCTTGTTGGCGGCCAGTGTCTGCTCAATCGCGGCGGTCATCTGCTCGCTGGTGAAGCTATTGGCGATGGCCAGCAGCGCGGCACTGTTATGAAGCCGCTCCAGATGGTCGGCCAGCCGGAACACCCTGCCCCCGACCGCCCGCATCGTCTCAAACAGACCGATGCCGTAAAGATAACTGCTGTCCGTCACCGGAATCGCCGCTTTGGCCGCATCCTCTATCTGCCCGTTCAAGAACACCTTTTCCATACTGTCCGCCCAAATAAACTGTTATTCTTGATTTGTCCGGTTATTGCAGGTGTTACTATACGCCAACTGCGCCGAAAAATATACAAAAAACAGATCATTCCAATCGCTATCCATATACGGTCCTTCCGAGCGCAACCCATATACGGTCATTCCGACCCCGACGAAGGAGGGGGAGAAATCTATTAAAAAGGAAAATTACAAATAATCAGATTCCTCCGTTCCACAATGCTTCGCTCTGCTCCGCATTGTTCCAGTCGGAATGACCATAAGAAGGGATAGCCGCCTATTTTCACGGCCAAGCTGCGTTTGACCTTGCCGCACATGTCAATCCAGCTCATCGTCGCTGACGACCTCGATATGGCAGGGGGGGACGGCATCGATGAACCGGCGGCCGTAGGGTTTGCGGATGATGCGGCTGTCTAAGACGACCACCATGCCGGTATCCTGCTGGGTGCGAATCAGCCGGCCAAAGCCCTGTTTGAACTTGATAATCGCCATCGGAAGCTGATAGGCAAAGAACGGATTTTCGCCGCGCTTGCGCAAGAGGTCGATCCGCCCGGCAATCAGCGGATGGTTGGGCACAGCAAACGGCAGTTTGACGATAATCACATTGGACAAGCTCTCGCCCGGCACATCCACCCCCTGCCAGAAGCTGTCCGTGCCGAACAGCACGCTGCGGGTGTCTTGCTTGAAAGCCGCCAGCATCCGGGCGCGGTCCATCCGGCCGCCCTGAACCAGCAGTTTCATTCGCTGGCCGGCCATCCACTTTTCCAGTCGCCCAGCCGTTTCATTGAGCATGGTATAACTGGTGAACAGCACAAACGCGCGGCCGTCGCTTTTGAGCAGGTATTTTTGAATTGCCGCACAGGCCGGCTCCAGAAAACCGGCCTCGTTCGGGTCCGGCATGTCCGCCTCGATAAACATCCGCACCTGCCGCTGGTAATCAAAGGGCGAACCCACCTGCAGGGCCTCAAACGCCTCCAGCCCGATTCGCCCGGCGAAAAATCCAAAGGTCTCCTTCGTCTGGCCTTCGTGTGTGCAGCTCAGGGTGGCGCTGGTCAGCACGACCGAGTCATACGCATCGAACAGGCAGCGTTTGACCTGCGGCCCGACCTCCAGCGGGGCGCATCGCAGCAGAACAGCGGTTCGCCGGTTCTGCTCAATTTCCACCCAGTACACGCAGTTTTCTTTTTGCTGCAGGATAAAATCCTTCAGGCCGGTTTCCAGCCCGCCCAGCTGGTCCGCATAGCGCCCGATTTCGTACTTGTCGTCCTCATCGGCGCCTTCCTTGCTCAGATTCGTCAGGGCCAGCCGAAGTTTCCGCAGGGCGGGGCTTAGGTTGTCCTCCACGAATTCCGCCTCGCACAGTCCGTTGCTGCCCTGACCGGCGTGGGCGTACCACGCCTGCACCTGCGCGAAAAACAGCCGTGCGGCCTGATGACAGGCGCGGACCTGGGTGCGGGCGGCGTCGGCGTTTTTGACAAACGCCAGCACGCCCTTGTGTTTTCGCGGGTTGTACAGCCGGTCCAGCAACCAGGTAACGCCGGCCTGGCTGAGCCGGATGCCGAAATGGTCTTCGGCGACATGCTCGATGTTGTGCGCCTCGTCGATGATGACATACTTAAACTCCGGCAGTACGCCCGCGCCGGCCTCTTTAAGCGCCAGGTCGCTGAACAGCAGGGCGTGGTTGGCGACAATAATATCCGCCGTTTCCAGCGACCGGCGTGCCCGCCAGTAAAAGCACTTGGAAAAATACGGGCATTTGCGGCCCCGGCAGCTGCCGTGTTCGCTCTGCACCGACTGCCAGATATCCGCCGAGGGGGCCGTCGGCAGGTCGCTCAGCGAGCCGTCGGCGGTTTCGGCGGCCCAGGCGGCAACCCCGTTCAGTTCGGCGTCGTCGTCAAACAGCGTCCGATGATGGCGGACGGCGTATTCCAGGCGGCGCTTGCACAGGTAATGGCTGCGGCCCTTGGCCAGCCGCGCGGTGAACCCGTTCGGCACAATCGCGGCCAGAAAGGGAATGTCTTTTTCGATAAGCTGCTGCTGCAGATTGATGGTGTAGGTGCTGATAAGGACTTTTCCGTTTTGCCCGGCGGCCTGCTCAATCGCGCCGGCCAGATAGGCAAAGCTTTTGCCGACGCCCGTGCCCGCCTCGGCGGCCAGATGAAACCCCTCCCGCATCGCCTCCTGCACGCGGCGGGCCATCGCTACCTGCTGCGGGCGCGATTCAAACTTCGGCCACTGCCGGGCAATCAGGCCGTCCGGTCCCAGCAGATGGTCGGCGCTGAGGCCGTCCTGAGGCGCAAATGCAATCACCGGCGCTCCTTCATTGTTCGGGGGCCGGCGTGTCCGGCAGGATGGCGCTCTTTAAGCGGGCCGCCGCCCGGCTGTCCGGCATGACCTTCAGGGCGCTTTCAATGGCGCGGCTCGCCTGGGCGGTCTTGTTGTCCTGCCAGTACACATAGGCCATCAGGAACTCCAGTTCGCCCGACCCGCTGCGCTGCTGCCAGGTGGACAACTCCAGTATGCGGTTTTCATACACATCCCGGCTGCCCATGGTTGCGGCCAGGTCGTATTGCCCGGCGGCCAGCGGGGCGCCCAGTTCGATGGCGCGGCTCAGATAGTAGGCGCTGCTCATATATTCGCCGGCGGCAAACAGCGAAAACGCCTGCCCCAGATGACCGCGCGGGTCGTTCGGCAGCCACACCGCCGCCAGGGCGAAGGCGTCGGCGGCCCTGTAGAACTGACCGTCCCGGAGAAACGCTTCGGCTGTTTTGAGATATGTGTCGAACTTGGCCTCGGCCAGCGAGGCGAAGGTCTTATGTTCGCCCAATATCCGCCGGCCCTCATCCGGGTTAAGCTTGTCCAGCGCCGCCTGCAGGTCCCGGTCGAGTTTTTCGCTGGCTGTCAGGGAGGGTTTCCCGGTTTGTTCGGGGTCCTTCGCCGCCGGCTCCTCCGAAGGCGTTTCCTGCGGCCGCTCTTCGGGCGATTCCTTTACGATGTCCGGCTGGGGCTTGAGCGGCGGTTCAGGTTTTTTCAGGGCGTCCGCATCCTGCGGCGTCTGGATTTCCTGCGGGGTCTGAATTTCCTTCGGCGTCAAGGCCTGGTCGAACATGCTCTTGAATGGGTAGGGTTCCTTCGGACGCTGTGCCGTGTCGAGGTCGGCGGCTTCTTTCAAGTCGGCCTGACGGCTCAGCAGCAGCTCCAGTTCCTGATTGTTGCTGGACAGGGGACGCTGGCGATAGCTGTTCTCCATCGGCAGCTCCGACAGGGGCGTCACCGCAGGATTTACCGAGGGCCGGGTTCGTCCCTGTCCTTCGAGGGGCGTCGCCGCAAACATCGACACGCCGTTCTGCCGCCGGAACGACGACACGGTGCGCTGGGGGTCATAATAACTGGCGATCTGCCCCGGATTTCGGTCGGTCACGGTCGGTTCAGCCGACCGCCGCAGAAAGTCGCTGACGGACGACGAGCCCGCATCGCCGATATTCCTGCCGCTGTAATAACTGGAGCCGTAGGGGACGATGCCGCGAAAATACTTCATCCCGCCGACATTGCCGGTGACAATTTCATTGCTGCCGGTGCCGTAGGTGTTTCCCCGCGTCACAAACCGCTGCGCCTGGCCGGCGCTGGGCGGACTGGTCCGCGCCCGGAAAGATTGGCCGGGAGCATTCGGATTGGCGACATTGGGATTGTCCGCGCCAAGGCAAACGCCCGCCGCCAAAAGCATTCCTATGATTCCCGCTGCAGTATTTTTTGTCTGTTTCATGGCATCACCGTTTCAATCTGATAAGAATAAAATAAAAATTACGGGCGTTTTTCCGCCGCTTCGCTGTATCTGGGTTTTTCCGCCCAGTTGAGTTTGCCGGCCAGCGTTTCCCACTGGGTTCGCCTTGGGTTGTTGACCACCCGGAACTGGCCGGGATGCTTTTGAAGCCGCACCCGGTCGCCGGCCAGAAGCTGCTGGCGGACCTGCCCGTCCAGCATCAGGGTGGTCTGTTTATTGAGACGCATCGGGACAATCTGGAGTTGGTTTTCGGCATTGATGACAATCGGGCGAAAGCTCAGCGAATGCGGGCAGATGGGCGTAATCACCACCGCCGACAGATTCGCCGACAGAATCGGTCCGCCCGCCGACAGGTTGTAGGCCGTCGTGCCGGTGGGCGTCGAGACAATCACGCCGTCGCCGATGCAAACGGCCAGCTTCTGGTCCTGCACCGACAATTCCAGTTCAATCATGCTAAACGGGGAGCCGGCGGTAATCACCGCGTCATTGACCGCGGTGGACGTGAAAACCGGGCGGCCCTCGCGCACGACACTGCACTGCAAAATCATCCGTTTTTCAATGAGCGCCTGCCCTGATAAAATACGCTCGAACTCCGTTTCCAGTTCATCGATGCTGAATTCGGCCAGAAAGCCCAGTTTGCCGACATTGACGCCGATAACCGGCACGCCGGTTTCGCAAAGCTGACGTGCTGCGCCCAGAATTGTCCCATCCCCGCCGAAGACCGCCGCAAAATCGGCCTGACGGAGGGTGTCCACCGGGCAGGCGGTTTCCATGCAATTCGACAGGATTTCAATCCGCTGACCCGCGAAGGCGACAAACTGCTCCATCGCCTCAACCGCATGCGGCCGCTTGGAGTCGCCGAACAAGATGAACTTCGGTTTTGTCATAGTCTTGAGTCTCCAATTTCAAATTTCAAATTTCAAATTGGAAATTTCAAATCTTAAATCTCACGCCTCGGGCCTCAAGCCCCAGTCTATCATTATTTCGGCCAAATACGCATGGAAATTTTTCCTTTTTTTACCGGTTTGACAAATCGCACCGCAATTCGCCGAAAGTCGCCCCGGCTGGAGGCCACGACCTCATCGGCGATTTCAATATCGTTATCACCGCTTTCGAGCTGAATGATGACGGTCTGGCCGCCAAAAGTAACCTCCAGCCGCCCGGGGCCGGTCGTGCGGCAGGTCCCGTAGGTAATGAGCGCCGTCTCGAACGTGTTAGGGTTGGCAAAAGCGACCTCGTCGGTAAGTTCCAGCGTCCCGGCATCCCGGCGCTGGTAGACAAACGTGCGCTGCAATTTTTCCAGCCCGCCGACCGGATAAGCGCTGGCAAGGTCCATGACCAGTACGTCAGTATCGTCCGTAAACTCCGTGCGGAGGATTTTTGCCTGGGCGGCGCGACCGGCGACCTGTTCCTGTCCGCCGACCCGCGGGACGGGATGCCCGTAAGAACGAAGCTTTCCAATGGTGTAGCGGTCTTTGCCGAATGTCGTACGGGTATATTCGACCGAACCCGGATCCAGGATGACCTGCTGGTCCTTGACCATCACAATAAAGGACCCTATGTCATTGTGATTGTGATGCTCGGCGTTATGACCGCCTTTCATCACCGCGGCAAATGCGTCGCTGTTTTTGGCCGGCCGGCAAATCAGCACGCCCGCATCCGAAAACCACGTCCGCAATTGGTCATGGTCCGGCGGAAACGGCGGCTGGATGACAGGGCGGTCCGGGTCAAGCTGCTCGAACATCAGAAAGTCAAACAGCGTCCCTCGACCCGTATTCTGCCGGCTCATCGGCCACCGCGCATCGGCCAGACCCAGCCGCGCGTTGACATACCCCATCAGTTCCGCCTGCGGACGGGTATTCAGCCGGCAGTCGGCCAGCGCCGGATAGCGCTGATTGAGAATTTCAATGCGAAACGGATACAGCGCCGCCGCTAATCCTTTCGGATTGCTGAACACATCGACGGTTCCCTGCGTGGCCTGATAAATCACCTCGCTCAAAATGATATAATGCCCATAGCCGTAATTCCAGTAGCCCAGCCCCTCGGAGCAGTAGCCGTCCGCGGTAAAGCCATGATAATAGTAATCCGTATAATGCATCGCCCGCTCGATAAACAGCGCCCGGTCCAGTTTGTCGGGCAGCATCGTTAGCGCCGCCCCGACCACCCCGGCATGACAGACCGTATTCCAGTTGTGCGTGGCAGTTTTCCAATAGCTGCTCCGGTCTTCTTCAAATACATCCCGGACATACGGTTCAAAAATCCGTTTATGAACTTGCGCCCGGGATTTTTGGGCAAGCAGGGGGCTGATTTTATCGTCCAAAAGAAACAGACACAGCGCGATATTATGCGCATCCCGCGAGGATTTCAGGTCGATGGTGATGTGTGTTTGATTAAAATTGGCCAGATTGCCGTCATGGGCCGGATACAGCCACGAACGATAGCTGATTGACGAATCCAGCACCTCCTCCAGCGCCGCGGTAAACCGCCCCTTGTTCTCGATGCACTCGGCCAGACACAGGGTTATCAACCGGCCCTCCCGGGCGGACATCACATCCTGTGCGGCGGTGCGGTTGCCGTTTTGAGAATACATCAAATACAGCTCATCCGTCAACACGGGCATCGGCTGTTGGAGAAGGGACTCGGCTTTCGTCAGGATGCTTCGGCCGTTTTTATTTTCGCCGATGCGTTCCCAGAAATCCCGCTGCCGGCAGGATACCCCGAATCCCTGCGGCCTGTCTTCGAGCATAGCGGCGATTTTTTTAATCCTCTGGGGTACGTCGGCGCCGAGCTTGGCTGCGGATTGTGCGTTGTAATAAAGCGGTTGGGCGGCTGCTGCATTGATTAAAAGTAAAATTCCCGCAATCCCAATGAACTGGAGTTGAATTGGTAACTTCATCTGATTTTCCCCAAGAAACAAGCTGAAGCTTGGACTCTTACTTTAAAATCTGCACAGGATTCGTCGGACTATGCAGTTCCAGCACGATTTGCGCCAGCTTCTGTGCGGTCAGTCCCATCCATTCAAGCTGCCTGCCCCGGTTGGCGGCGGGGACAAAGCTGTCCGGCGCGCCCAGCAGAACGGCCTTGCCGATGGTCTGCCGCAGGGCGGGATTGTTTCGTTCGGCTGCGATTTGCAGCATCCGTTCAAGGACAGCCGAGCCGAATCCGCCGGTAATGCAGCCGTCTTCAGCCAGGATGACCGTTTTGCCCTGCGCAAACCACTCCGCCAGCGCCGCATCGATGGGCTTGGCAAAGCGGGCATTGACCACGGTAACGCGGATGCCTTGTTTTTGCAGCTGCTCGGCGGCGTCCAGGGCCTCTTTGAGGAGGGGTCCCAGCGTTACCAGCACAAACTCTGAATCGCCCCGGCGAACCACGGCGGATTTGCCGACGGCGTAAGCGTCCGTGTTTTCCGGGATGACCGGCACGGTGTCGCGCGGGTAGCGGATGGCAAACGGTCCGCTGCCGGCGGCCGCGGCGTACAGGGCGGCCTTCAGTTCCCGTTCATCCGCCGGCGCCGCCACGGTCAGGTTCGGCAGCATCCGCAAAAAGCCGATGTCCAGAAATCCGTGATGCGTCGGGCCGTCGCTGCCGACCGCGCCGGCGCGGTCGATGCAGAAGGTGACCGGCAGATTCTGCAGCGATGCTTCCTGAAAAATCTGGTCAAAGCCGCGCTGCAGGAAGGTCGAATAAATGCACACCACGGGGCGCAGGCCCTGCCTGGCCAGTCCGGCGGCAATATCCACCGCCACGCTCTCGGCGATGCCCACATCGTAATAGCGCTGCGGGAACTGCTGGCGGAATTTGGCCAGCCCCGTGCCGTCCGACATGGCCGCGGTGATGGCCGCGATGCGGGAATCGCGCTGTCCCAGCTCCGCAACGGCGTCGCCGAAGGCCGCGGTGAAGCTGCGCTGTTCCCTGTCCGGCGAGCCGGTGTCCCCGTTGACTTCAAAGGGGCCGGTGCTGTGGTATTTGCGCGGGTCGTCGTCGGCGGGCGAATACCCTTTGCCCTTGCGGGTATAGACATGCAGAATCGCCGGCCTGTCCAAATGCGACAAGGCGCCAAACAGCTCAATCAGCGAGCCGATGTCGTGCCCGTCCACCGGCCCGAAATAGGGGATGTTCATGCTCTCGAACAGCCGGCTGGGCGTGTTGGCCATGCGCAGGGTCTTCTTGACGTTCTCGATGGCCTCTTCCATCGGTTTGCCCACCAGCGGCAGATGCTCGAGAATGCGGTTGGTCGTCTTGCGGATGTCCTCGTAGGTGTGGCTGAGCCGCACCCGCGACAGAAAGCCCGCCATCGCCCCCTGTGTTACATCGATGGCCATCGAGTTGTCGTTGAGCACAATCAGCATCTGCCGTTTGACCAGGCCGGTGTTGTTGAGCGCCTCAAACGAAAGGCCGTTGACGATGCTGGCATCGCCGACCAGCGCGACGATTTTCTCATCCGTCTGGTTGTGCTGGGCGCCCAGCGCCATACCCAGCGCCGTGGCGATGGACGTGCCCGCGTGGCCGACGCTGAACACGTCGCAGTCGCTCTCGTCGGGGCTGGGAAAGCCGGACAGACCCCCTTCCTGGCGAAGCTGACAGAAGCGGTCCTTCCGGCCGGTCAGAATCTTGTGGGCATAGCACTGATGGCCCACATCCCACAGCAGCCGGTCTTTTTGGAAGTCAAACACCCGGTGCATGGCGATGGTCAGCTCGATGATGCCCAGGTTGCTGGCTAAGTGCCCGCCGGTCTGGCTGACCGAATGCGTGACAAAGTCGCGCATCTCGTCGGCCAGATGCTCTAATTGTTCCACCGAAAGCCCCCGCAGATCCTTCGGGCTGTTTATCGTCTCAAGCAGGTTTTCCATGAGTCCTCAAATCAAGACAGTATTATTCCGGTATCGAACCCTTTATTCTACCCCTTTCGAGCGGTGTTTTCCAGCACGGCTTTATTTTTTCGGCGGCGGTTTTTTTCTTGACTTTTGCAGGAGAAAAAGAGAGAATAAAACGGTTAAGATTATGAGAGGAGAGATATTATGAAACGAATACAGTTCACTCCATCATGCCCGTCGTACGTATTTCTGTTCGTTTTGCTGTTCGCTCTGTCGGTTTTTGCTGTGCCGGCACTGGCGACCGATGCCGACGGCGATGGTTACCATTCGTATGCCACCGGCGGCGATGACTGTAACGATGGCGATGCCAGCATTCACCCCGGCGCGGCCGAAATCTGGTATGACGACATCGACCAGGACTGCGACGGCGCCAACGACTTTGACCAGGACATGGATGGTTACGTCCATATCGATTTTCCCGGCATGGCCGG
>JAKEGM010000046.1 GCA_022615575.1 Planctomycetales bacterium | reverse complement strand
TTCTGTTTTTCGGTTGCCTTCATTCCTACCAGCTTGCTTTCCTGACGCCCGGGATTTTCCCTTCGTTGGCCATCTTGCGGAAACAGATTCGGCAAATCTTAAATTTTCGATACACGGCACGGGCGCGCCCGCAAATCTGACAGCGGGTGTAGGCACGGCTTCTGAACTTCGGTTTTTTTTCGGCCTTATTTTCAAGCGCCTTGGTGGACATCGCTTCACTCCAAAAACACGTCTGGTTTCATTAGTTCGTTTTAAACGGCATCCCGAACAGCTTCAGCATGTCGCGGGCCTCATCATCGGTTTTCGCCGTTGTGACAAAGGTTATATTCATTCCCTGCTGGGTTTCGATTCGGGCCGGATCAATTTCCGGAAACGCGCTTTGTTCATCCATGCCCATCGAATAATTTCCATGACCGTCGAATCCGGAGGGGTTGAGACCGCGGAAGTCCTTGACACGGGGAATAGCCAGGTTGATCAGGCGATCCAGAAATTCGTACATCCGCTCTTTGCGAAGCGTTACCTTCAGGCCGGTCTTGTCGTCCTGACGCACCTTAAAATTCGATACGCTTTTCTTGGCCGCACAGATCAGGGGCTTTTGACCCGTAATCACGGTCATGTCCTTAATCGCGTTGTCCAGATACTTTTTGTCCTGAACCGCCTTTCCAACACCCATGGAGACAACAATCTTCTGGAGCCGGGGAATCGCCATCGGACTGCTGTACCCATATTTTTCACGCAGCTTCGAGGTGATTTTGCTTTTATATAAATCTTTCAAACGAGCCATGTTTAACCTTTTTTCCTTCGACTCAACTGTTTATTTCTTCGCTGCCCTGGTGACCACACCGATTTCGGCACCATCCACGGCAACGCGTCGCTTGTTTCCTTTTTTGTCCGTTTCAAAACGAACGCGGGTCGCATTCGAATCCTTCGGGTTGAGGGGCAAGACGTTGCTGACATGAATCGGACGTTCCACCCGAATGCGGCCGCCCTGCGGATTTTTCTGGGAGGGACGCACATGCTTGTACGCCAGATTCACCCCTTCCACCAGAACGCGATCCTTGTCGGGGATTACCCGCATCACTTTGCCGGTCGCGCCTTTATTGACGCCGGCAATAATTTTAACCGTATCACCTTTTTTAACATGTCGTGCCATTTTGTTCCTCGTTCTCGTGTAACGCCTCTACACTACTTCACTGGCCAGAGAGACGATCTTCATGAAATTCTTTTCGCGCAATTCACGCGCCACCGCTCCAAAAATACGCGTACCGACGGGGTTCTGGTCGGCATCAATCATCACGGCGGCATTGCTGTCGAACCGCACATAACTGCCGTCGGGCCGGCGAATGGGATACTTTGTCCGGATGATTACACAGCGATACACCTTCTTCTTGTCCAACTGACAGTTCGGAAGGTGCTTCTTGATCGCCACGCAGATAATGTCGCCCACACCCGCTGTCGGGCGCGAACATTTTCCCTTATGGGAACTGCATTTGCCGAGCACCTTGATGCACTGCGCCGTTTTGACGCCGCTGTTATCGGCGATTTCCAACATGGTTTCCTGCTGAATCAATGGTAGCGTCCTTTATTCAATAACCGCTTTTTCCAATACTTTCACCAGCCGCCAGCTTTTGGTTTTGCTGATCGGTCTGCATTCCGTTATTTCCACAACATCGCCGACACCGGCCTGATTGGCCGGATCATGCACGCCCAGTTTGGTGCGGCGGCGAATATACTTTCCGTACTGCGGGTGCTTGACTTTGTAATCAATCTGACAAACAATGCTCTTATCGCCGCTTTTGCTGACGACGACCGCATTTTGAGTTTTTCTGACGTCTGTTGTTTCCATGCCCTTACTGGCCCTTTACCTGATCGTGTCTGATAATGGTTTTGATCCGCGCAATATCACGGCGAACATTGCGAATTGCGTGGCGGTTTTCCAGATTTTCCGTTACCGCCTGGCTGCGAAGATTAAACAACTGCCGCATTAAATCGCCCAGTTTTTCCTGCCGTTCATCCGGCCTCATGTCTTTGATTTCAGAAGGTTTCATTGTGTCCTCGCAGTGCTTATCCAAGCGAATGTCTTCGGGTTACAAAACGGCATTTGACGGGCATCTTGTGCGCCACACGGAGCAGGGCTTCTTTGGCCACTTCTTCGTTCACGCCGCCGATCTCAAAAAGAACGGTGCCGGGTTTGACGACCGCTACCCATCCCTCGACTTCGGCCTTGCCTTTACCCATACGCACTTCCAAGGGCTTGGCGGTGTACGAGTGGTCCGGGAAAATCCGGATGTACACTTTTCCTTCACGTTTGAGAAAGTGCGTCGCGGCAATACGGCCCGCCTCAATTTGCCGGCCGGAAACCCAGTCGGGTTCGAGGGCCTGCAGGCCATATTCCCCAAAAGCCACATAGTTCTTTCGCGTGGCATTGCCTTTATTCTTGCCACGCATGTGCTTGCGGTATTTAACTCTTTTTGGCATCAACGCCATATGTTCAATCCTTATCCTAAGCGGTTATTCATTTGTTTGGGTTGCCTCGGCATCGCCTTCAGGAGCCGTCCGGGGGGCACCGGTCTGACGGGAACGGGACCGTCCGCCACCACCGGCACGCCTTTCGGAGCCGCCTTTACCGCCGCGGCGAGGTTTGTTCTGGATAATAGGCGTAATTTCATGGCCGAATTTACCCTTGTAAATCCACACCTTAATACCAATGGCGCCATACGTCGTAAAAGCCGTGGAAACCGCATAATCAACGTTGGCCTCAAGGGTCTGCAGCGGAATACTTCCCATTTTCTGGACCTCGCTGCGGGCGATTTCGGCGCCGCCCAAGCGGCCGCCGCAGATAATTTTGACACCCAGCGCTCCGGCATTGATGGCATTTTCGCAGGCCATTTTCATCACGCGGCGGTGCGCAGCCCGTTTTTTCAACTGCTCGGCAATGTTTTCACCCACCAGTTTGGCATCCAGAGCCGGTTCCTTAATCTCAATCACATTAACGCTGATCTTTCGGTCAATCAGGGCTTCCAGCTCTTCGCGAAGCTTGTCCACTTCAGCACCGCGGGGGCCGATGACCATACCCGGCCGAGCCGTATGCAACGTCACCTTGACTTCATTACGGGTCCGTGCGATCTCAACCTTCGCTACGGCCGCATAGGGGGGCTGCCGGTTGAACTTCTTGTCCGCAAATTCGCGAATTTTATGATCCTCAACGAGAAACTCGCCATAGTTGGCTTTGGGAGCAAACCAACTGCTCTGCCACCCAAGCGTAATCCCTGTCCTGAACCCAATTGGAGATGTTTTTTGACCCATAAAAAGTCCTGTGTCTTAAATTAACCTTCCGATACTGTTATATGAATGTGGCTGGCCTCTTTGCGAATCGGGTGAGCACGGCCGCGATCTTTGGGAAACCACTGTTTGGTTCCAATCCGGCGGCCGGCCTGATCCACACGGGCTTCGGCCACGATCAGGGCATCCACATCCGCTTCCTGCTCATCCGCGTTGGCAATCGCATTCTGAAGAACTTTTTTAATTGCCGGCGCCGCCCGCTTATGCGTAAACGTCAACAGGTCCAGGGCGTCCTGAACCTCGCGTCCTGCGATCAACTCGGTCACCAGTCGCGCCTTGCGAGCGGACATCGGAGCATAACGATAACTGGCGCGCCATTCGGAAATTGCGCCTGTTTCGACGCCGAGGGCCGTTGCCAGCCGCTGGACATCGTCTTTGCCCGGCGTCGGGGAATACAGGCATTTTTTCCAATTGCGAACAGCCGACAGAGCATCCTCTTTGCTCATTCCGCCATGGGCCAAATGCTCGGCCAGCTGGCCGTCGCTGATAGCTCGCTCCTTGCAAACGTCTGTTAATTTTTTTCCGCTAAGCATGTTTAACCTTTGATTTCTGGCGTTTTATGAAACACTCGGCCTATTTCTTGGCACCGCCGCCGGAGTGCCCCTTAAAGGTACGCGTCATCGAGAACTCGCCTAATTTATGACCGACCATATCTTCCGTCACAAATACTTTGTGAAAGATTTTTCCGTTATGAACCATAAAAGTAAAGCCGACAAATTCAGGAATGATGGTACAGGCGCGCGCCCACGTTTTGATGGGATCCTTGCTTCCTGCATCCACCTGCTTATGTACCTTCAGGTACAACTTTTCATTCACATACGGGCCTTTTTTTGTCGAACGTCCCATTCAGATTCCTCGTTTGATTTTCCTAATCTTTTACCTGTTGCGTCACGCCGCATTAGAGAACCAGTTGAAGACCGCGGTTGCTTTTCCGCCGGCGGATAATGCGTTTGCCGCTGACCTTGCGGGGGTTACGCGTCTTGCCGCCTTTAGCCGGCACACCGGTCGGGGAACAGGGATGCCGACCGCCGTTGGCGCGGCCTTCGCCGCCGCCCAGAGGGTGAGCCACCGGATTCATCGCCTTGCCGCGTACATGAGGCCGTCGGCCCATGTGACGCTTTCGGCCAGCTTTGCCGATCTTGACATTCTGATAATCGCCGTTGCTGAGCTGACCAATCGTCGCACGGCATTCCTTGCGGATCATACGCATTTCGCCGCTGGGCAGAATAACCGTCGCCCAGTCGCCTTCCTTCGCCATCAGCCGGGCCACACCGCCGGCCGTGCGCACCAGCTTGCCGCCCTGGCCGGCGTTGATTTCGATATTGTGAATTTCCACGCCGACCGGGATAGCAGACAACGGCATTGTGTTGCCTGGCTTGGGCTCCACCGCCGGACCACTTTCAACGGCTGTCCCCACCTGAATTCCGGTAGGCGCCAAGATATACCGTTTTTCGCCGTCGGCATACTGCACCAACGAAATAAAGCAGTTCCGGTTCGGATCGTATTCGATGGTTTGCACCGTAGCCGGCACAAGGTCTTTGTTCCGCTTGAAATCGATCACGCGATAGATGCGCCGAGCGCCGCCGCCGCGAAACCGAACCGTAATCTGGCCGGTATGGTTCCGCCCGCCGGTCTTTTTGATACGCCGGCAGAGCGTCTTTTCGGGTCGGTCGGTCGTCAGGACGGTTTTATAATCGATCACTGACGCATTTCGCCGTCCGTTGCTTGTCGGTTTATAAATTCGTATCGCCATAATTGCACTTACCTTTGCTTTCCTGGATCGTTTCGTTAGAACAGGTCAATGTGATAATCCGAGTGCAGCACCACGACGGCCTTTTTCCAGCTCTTGGTCGTACCGAAATGACGACCCCGCCGCCGCGGCTTGCCTTTCACGTTGGCAGTGCGCACATCCGAAACCTTCACGCTGTACAGCCGTTCGACCGCATTGCGAATTTGAACCTTGTTGGCCCTTTTGTTGACTTCGAAGCTGTAAGCATTTTTGGTATTGGCAAAATGCATTCCCTGCTCGGTCACCAACGGCCTGATAATAATGCTGTAATCGTCCACGATCGTATCCTGCTATTTCTAATTCGTTTTTTTCTTGTCCAGCAGCGACAAAAACGCCTCTTTGGTAAACAGGACCTTCTGCTTGTTGCAGATGTCCCCGGCATTCAAGTCGCTGACCATCATGACATCCACCTTCGGAACGTTCCGAGCGGACTTGTAGAGATTGGCATCCTCCCGGTCAATCGTCACCAGGCAGCTTCGATCAATATTAAGATTGCCAAGCACGCGGGCAAATTCTTTGGTTTGGGGGGCGTCAAACGTCAGTTCGTCAATCACCACGAGACGGCCGCTGTGCATCTTGGCCAGCAGGGCCGAATCACAGGCCAGCCGTCGCTGCTTTTTGGGCATCTCTTTGCCGAAATCACGAACCGCTTTAGCAAACGCCACGCCGCCGCCGACGCGTACCGGGGTTCGAATCATACCGGCACGGGCATTTCCGGTGCCCTTCTGCTTATAGAGTTTGCGTGTGGATCCGGCTACCAGCCCGCGGTTCTTTGTGGCTGCGGTTCCAACACGCTTGTTCGCATGATACATCACAATGGCCTGCTTAAGCAGCGGGTAGCGAATCGTACTACCGAACAGGGCCTCATCCACCTGCACGCTTTCCAGCTCTTTGCCTTCGCGATTATAGATTTTTACATCAATCATCTTTCGTTCCAGTCATTATCCGTATCGTTTACCTTAGCTCTGGGGTCGCGTGTGGGAATCGCGGACTTCAACGTATCCGCCGGACGGTCCCGGAATCGCTCCCTTGATCACCAGAAGATTCTTTTCCTCATCAATCGCCACCAGGGAATGATGCTTGGTGGTAACCCGTTTTCCGCCCATGCGGCCGCCCATGCGTTTGCCTTTTTTCAGGTTTCCGCCGTGGCCGCGGTCGCTGGCATGAGAGGCAATCGAACCGCCGGCACGGTGCTTGCGCTCTGTTCCGTGCGAAGCGGGAAATCCGCCGAAGCCATGACGCTTCATCACGCCGGCATAGCCCTTGCCCTTGCTGATGCCGGAAACATCCACGAACTTGATACCTGCAAAGGCCGAAACCTTGATTTCGTCGCCAATCGCATACGGCAGTTCACTGCTGCTGACGCGCCATTCCCGAACAAACCGCTTCGGCGTCCCCTGTGCCTTGGCAGCGTGCCCCTGGGCTGGTTTGAGGATTCGGCTTTTCTTGACATCGTCAAAACCCAGCTGAAGCGCGGTATAACCGTCCGTCGCGGGGGTCTTAACCTGCATTACTTTACAGGGACCGGCTTCGATAACCGTTACAGTTACCATTTTCCCGGACTCATCGTAAATCTGGGTCATTCCAACTTTTTTTCCAAGCAACATGGCCATCGTTTCGACTTCCTTCGTGCGTGTTGCGTTCTCGTTTAATTTCGTTTTTAAGCTTTGATCTTAACAAAAACTCCCGTCGGAACAACCAGCCGATTCAGGGCTTCGACCGTACGGGAGTTAGCATCATAAATATCAATCACACGCTTATGGGTGCGCATTTCGAACTGCTCACGCGATTTCTTATCCACATGAGGGCTTCGCAGCACCGTATAGCGTTCAATCCGCGTGGGCAACGGGACCGGCCCGCTGACGCGAGCATTGGTTCGCCGGGCCTGCTCGACAATTTCCTTGGCCGAGCTGTCCAGCGCCCGGTGGTCGTACGCTTCCATCCTGATTCTGATTCGTTCCGTTTCTGTCATGGTTAACCCTTATATATCTACCTGCAGCATCGCCATACCAAATAATTGAAAGTCAGCAAAAATACACACTTTTTCCCTTGAATCAAGAAAAAATGTAAAAAATACCGTATTTTTATTAAAAATCGGCTATTCTCACACTTTTTAGGCAGGAAAGGCATCTATTCGCCTTCCTTTGTCGAGGCCCAACTACAATCGGGCGTTTGGAGCCATTTATTCCGGTTTATGAACGGCTCAAACCGTCAAAATCGCCGGTTTTTGGCCCTAACAGCCATTTGTGTACCATCTCATTTCAGTGAAATGTACAGCCCAACTCGATACGCGGGAAATCCCTTTTCCCGCTCGCTCCGGCTGGAAGAATAACTATCTAACAAAAGCATTAAAAATTGTCAATAGCCCAATAAAATTTTTTCTGAAATTTGTTCAGGAACTTTTTCGTAATTCAGCGGTTCCATCGAATAACTGCCGCGACCGCCGGTGGCACTGCGAATCTGGCCGGAATAGCCGAACATTTCCGCCAAAGGAACCTTGGCTTCAATCACCCGCATCGTACCGTGAAGGCGGGTATCGGTAATCTCACCCCGTTTGGCTACAAGTCCGCCCTGCACCGTGCCATAATTGGCATCAGGGACGATTGCCTGTACTCGCATGACGGGCTCCAAGAAAACAGGGCCTGCTTTCTCTACAACTTCACGGACCGCCAAAATGGCAGCCTGCTCAAACGCAATCTCTGACGAATCCACAGCATGAAACGAACCGTCAATCAGCGTAACTTTAGCGCCAACAACAGGATAGCCCGATAATGCACCACTAGACAGTCCTTCCGTTATGCCGTGTTCGACCGCAGGAATATATTCTTTTGGAATCGCTCCTGCGATAATAGCATTTTTGAATTCATTTTTACGGGAATAGTGCCCATCTTCATCAAACAGCGGTTCGATGGCAATAACGACATGGCCATACTGGCCGCGTCCTCCTGTTTGCCGGATAAACTTGCCCTCCGCCTGAGCCGCTCGGCTGATGGTTTCCTTGTACGCCACTCGCGGTTTTCCAACGCGCACATTTACGCCCAAGTCGCGGACTAATTTATGTTCAAGGACCTCCAGATGCAGTTCCCCCATGCCACTGATAATTGTCTGGCCGGTCTCGGCGTCAAATTTAAAGTCGAATGTGGGATCCTCACGACGAAGCAACAACAGCGCCTCGGATAATTTCATCCGGTCAGCAGCCGAACGCGGCTCAATCGACATACTAATAACCGTCTCCGGAAAGGTAATGCTCTCTAATAGAGTTGGAAAATGGGTGTCGCACAGCGTATCGCCGGTCAGCGTATCCTTAAGGCCCACTGCCGCCACAATGTCTCCGGCGTATGCTGCATCCAGAATCTGCCGGCTGTTGGCGTGCATCTGGAAAATCCGGGTGACATTTTCCCTGCGATCACGATTCACATTTAAGACACGGATACCAGTTTTCAGCGTTCCCTGATAAACCCGGATAAAATACAGATCGCCATGCTTATCGCCCGCAATCTTAAATGCCAGCCCAACAAAGGGTTTATTCGGATCGCAGACAACGTCAACCGGATGGTGCTGATCCCCCTTTTTGTAGCCGACCGCCGCCGGCCGTTCCAACGGGGACGGAAAATACAGCGTCACCGCATCGAGCAGGCGGCGAATCCCGATGTTTCTCAACGCTGCCCCCACAAGCACGGGGTGCAGCTTGCCGGCAAGCGTTCCCTTGCGAAGACCGGCCACAATCAGTTCTGTCGTTATCGGTTTATCATTAATGTAAGCGTGCATCAGGGCATCATCAAATTCCGCAGCCGCCTCAATCATCGCATGACGCCCCTGTTCGGCTTTTTCCTGAAGCATTGCCGGTATCGCATCTTCCCGGAAACTGGCTCCGGTTTCTTCAGCTTCAAAATAAACCGCCTTCATCGAAAGCAAATCCACAAATCCGTCGAAGTTTGACTCCGCTCCAATCGGAATCTGGACAGGCACCGGGCGGGCCAGCAGTTTCCCCCGAATGCTTTCCACCGACATTTCAAAATCGGCGCCGATTTTGTCCATTTTATTGATAAAGCAGATACAGGGAAGATGATATTTCTGGCCTTGTCTCCAGACCGTTTCGCTCTGTGCCTGAACGCCTTCGGAGGCGTCGAAAACGGCGACCGCCGCATCCAAAACGCGCAGCGAACGCTCCACTTCGGCCGTAAAATCGACATGGCCGGGCGTATCGATTAAATTGATATCAAAGCCCTTCCACGGACATTTCGTGGCGGCGGAGGTAATGGTGATGCCCCGCTCCTGTTCCTCCTGCATGAAGTCCATAACCGCCGTTCCCTCATGCACTTCGCCAATCTTGTAGGTCTTACCGCAGAAAAACAGGATGCGTTCGGTGACGGTCGTTTTCCCCGCGTCGATATGGGCCATAATCCCGATGTTTCGAACTTTTGACAACTCCGACGCCATAGAGCTTTCCTGTTTTGCTCCAAATCCGTTCCGGCCGGAACAATAACACTCTGTTACTGCACTTCAATATCCACTATCAAAACGACGATAAAAAAACTGCCGCGGTCTTCATTTCAAACAAAACCGCGGCAGCAGAAGACGAATCAATTACCACGCAAAATGGGCAAACGCCTTGTTTGCCTCGGCCATACGATGCACATTTTCCCGCGTGGTCATCGCCGCCCCTTCCTTATTGTAGGCATCCACCAGTTCGGAGGCCAGCCGAACGGCCATGGGTTTGCCTTTCTTGCCGCGGGCTGCCGCCAGTATCCAGCGGAAGGCCAGCGACTGCTGACGCTTGGGACTGACCTGCATCGGCACCTGATAGCTGGCGCCGCCGACACGCTTGCTGCGGACTTCCAGCAGGGGTTTGACGTTGGTGATCGCCGTTTCGAAAACCTCCAGCGGCGGGACATCTTTAACCTTTTTTCCAACCTGGTCCATCGCATCATAGAACACCTGGTAGGCGACCCCCTTCTTGCCGTCCCACATCAGGCAATTGACGAACTTGGAAACCAGCTTGCTGTTAAACTTGCCATCCGGTTTTAACTGTTGATTTGACGCTGTAAAATTCTTTGCCATTGGTTATTACCCTAAGGGTCAATCTGTTTTTGTTACGATTTCTTTGTGCCGTATTTGCTGCGGCCCTGTTTACGTTTTGCCGTACCGGCGGTATCCAGAACGCCGCGGATGATGTGATAGCGAACGCCCGGAAGGTCGCGAACACGCCCGCCGCGGATCATCACCGTACTGTGTTCCTGCAGGTTGTGGTCGATGCCGGGGATATACGCCGTCACTTCCTTGCCGTTGGTCAACCGGACACGGGCGATTTTACGCAGCGCCGAGTTGGGTTTCTTGGGCGTCTGGGTACGGACGATCAGGCACACGCCCCGCTTCTGCGGGCTGCCGGTGATATCCGAAATACGCTTTTTACCTTTTCTGCTTCGACCATTTCGCACTAACTGGTTTATGGTTGGCATAACTTCTCCATACAACGTTTTATTCGATAGTTACTTTTTCTCTATTCAAGACCCAATGCTGCCTTAACCGCTTTTTCGGCCGCAGCTTCCGCTTCCTTGACCTCGCGCAACTCTTCAAGCTGTTTTGGAATCGGCGGTTCGGCCAAATGCTTGACTTTCATATCCAGATACGGCTTGAAGGCCGTTCCGGCCGGAATCAGGTGGCCGAGAATCACATTTTCCTTCAAACCATGTAAATTGTCCAGTTTACCCGCCAATGAGGCCTCTGTCAAGACCTTTGTGGTTTCCTGGAAACTGGCCGCCGAAATAAAGCTTTCCGACTGCAGCGCGGCCTTGGTAATCCCCAGCAACAGCGTATTAGCGGTCGCCGGACGCGGTTTTTTGCCCTTGGCAGGCGAACCCCCCAGCCGTTCCGCTTTTTCGTTAGCCGCCTCAATCGTTTCTTTGGTGTACACGGAGCCGACCTGCAAGTCGGTATCTCCGGCATCGCTTATTTTCAAACTCTTGGCCAAATCCGCATTCGCCCGGCGGAATTCAAACTTATCCACCACTTCCCCCGGCAGGAACGGACCGTCACCGACATTGTCAATCTCTATCTTGTTCATCATCTGCGAAAGGATGATCTCAATGTGCTTGTCATTGATTATCACGCTCTGGGCACGGTACACATTCTGGACTTCCCGAAGCAGGTATCGCTGCAAGGCCTCTTCGCCTTTAATCCGAAGGATGTCATGAGGCACCAGCGGGCCGTCGGTCAGGGCGTCGCCCGCCTCGACATGGTCGCCAGTATGGAAGTTCAGATGACGGTCGCGCGGGACATGGTGCTCTTTCTCCATACCCGACTCATTGCGGACAATAACCGTCATTTTGCCCCGCCGCTTGTCCGTTTTCAACTCGACTGTCCCGGAAATCTCTGCCATGGCCGCCGGGTCTTTGGGCTTACGGGCCTCGAAAATTTCCGTCACACGGGGAAGACCGCCGGTAATATCCTGCGTGCTGGCGGAACTTCGCGGCAGACGCGCCAGCAGCGTTCCGGCCTTGACTTCCTGGCCTTCTTCCACCTCAATACGGGCTTTGGCGGGCAGATAGTGCACATCCAGTATCTTGCCTTCGGGGCTTTCAATCATCACTTGCGGGTGCTTGTCGCCTTTGTGTTCGATCACCACCGGCCGGCCTTTTTGTCCCTTGCGTTCTTCTTCGACACGCATGGTTTCGCCATCGATGACATCCATCAGGCGTACCAGACCGGGCACTTCGGCCAGAATCGGAACACGGTGCGTATCCCAGGAATACAGGGTCTGGCCTCGCTTGACGCTGTCGCCGTCTTTGACCTGAACCAGGCCGCCGTAAGGCACCTTAAACCGTTCCAGTTCGCGTCCCTTTTCATCCACGAGAGCCATTTCGCCGTTTCGCCGCAGTGAAATAAACTGAAGCTTCCCGTCATATTCCGCCTCGACAACGTTAATATCAACATATTTAACAATGCCGTCCCGCAGCGCTTTTTGGTCGTTTTCGATCAGCGACACGGACGCAATACCGCCGGTGTGGAACGTTCTCATGGTCAGCTGTGTACCCGGTTCGCCAATCGACTGGGCGCCGATGATGCCCACCGCCAGGCCTTCTTCGACCAGTTGACCGGTACTCAAATCCCATCCATAGCATTTACCGCAAACACCTACCTCGCTTTCGCAGGTCAGCGGACTGCGGACACGGATTGTATCCAGGCCCATCTGTTCGATCTTATCGGCGGCATCGGGCGTGATGACTTCGTTTTCACGAGCGATCATCTCATCCGTAATCGGGTTGCGGATGTTATCGCGCGCCGTGCGGCCGACAATCAGCTGTTTGAGCGGGATATCAATCGTCTCGCCCTTGTACACCGTGGTTTTGGTGATTCCCTGCAGCGTGCCGCAATCAATCTGGCTGACCATCACATTCTGGGCGACATCGGCCAGTTTGCGCGTCAGGTAGCCGGAGTCCGCCGTTTTCAACGCGGTATCGGCCAGACCCTTGCGGGCGCCGTGCGTGGAGGTGAAGTACTCCAGCACGTTGAGGCCTTCACGGAAGTTGGACTTGATCGGCGTTTCCATAATCTCGCCGCTGGGCTTGGCCATCAGGGCACGCATGCCTGCAAGCTGCTGAATCTGGTCGATGCTGCCGCGGGCGCCGGAATGCCGCATCACCCAAATCGGGTTAAGATACGGTTTGCCGTCGCGCGTGTCATCTTTCATCGCGTTCATCATCGCGTTGGTCACCGCCACACGGGCATGGGTCCATGCGTCGATAATCTGGTTGTAGCGTTCGCCATCGGTCAAAATACCGCTCTGGTAATTCTTCATCACGCGGTCCACCCGTTTCTGGGTGGTGTCGATAATCGCCGGCTTTTCATTCGGGATGCGGAGGTCGATAACACCAAAGCTCATCCCGGCCAGCGTCGCCCGCTTGAAGCCCTGTTCTTTAATGTTGTCCAGCAGGTCTATCGTTTCGCGACTGCCGCAGATATCAAAGCAGTCCTGTATCACGCTGCCCAGGCGCTTTTTATCCATGACCATATTGTAAAACGGCATCTTGGGCGGAAGCACATCATTGAACAGGCATCGGCCCGGCGTGGT
>JAKEGM010000045.1 GCA_022615575.1 Planctomycetales bacterium | reverse complement strand
TACCGTTACCGGTTATTTCCCATGCATTGTTTCCAGTTTTTTCTGGAAATTTTTGGCCCATTCATCCATGACACCTTTGGCCGCGGTCCAGTCCCCCAGATTGGAAAATGGAACGCGCGACCCCGACCTTGACTGCAAAACAGCGGCAATCTGCTGACCTGTCACGGAATCGACTAATTCCGCCTCCATGGAGGCCCCGCCGACACCGGCTCCGAGCAAACTGGCCTGCGGGAGCATATTGATTGCATCGGTCTTTTCGATATTGGTCAGAGCAACCCGAATCCGCGCAACGCCGTCGGCCGGCTGATAAACGACTTTACAACCCGCTGCGGCGACGGCTTCGGCAATCTTTGTTCGCATGTAACTGGTCAAGTCCTTAATCTGCTCGTCCGTCAGTTCTCCCTTGGCTTTGGAGTTGCTGTAAAGCCGTGTTTGCACAGGGTCCACGATAAAGCTGGAGTAGGTTGCGGCAACCTTGTCATTGATATACCGCATGCTGCTATCCGACTCCCTTTGCAGTTTGGAGTAATCACTCAAAAATCCAGCCGTTTTGACTTCGGAGGACCCGCATCCGCACGCAATAACCGCCAATCCCAAACAAACAATAACCATTCGCATTTTCATAATTCTTTTCCTTTCTTTTTTTAACCTGTGAATTCCATTCAACAGCTTACACACTATTATACTTTGCATACAACGTTGTAGTCAATGCTTTATTGCACCGGGTACGGTTCTGCCTTCCAGATATCGGCAGCGTACTCACCAATGGTACGGTCGCTGGAGAATTTTCCGCTGCCCGCCACATTCAGGATGGCCTTGCGCCCCCACCCCTGCCGATCCACATACAAATCGCATAATCGCTGGTCCGCCTCAAGATAGGACTTCAGGTCTGCCAAATGCATATAATGGTCGCCCCGCGTCAAAAGCGTCTCACGGAGCGGCGCAAAAACCCCCGGCTCATACCGGCTGAAAGTGTCCGAGAAAATCAACTCCATCGCCGCTCGGGTTTCGGGGCCGTTATCATAGTGCCAGTGCGGGTTGTACCACCGGCGGCTTTCAGCGACCTGCTGAGCCGTAAGGCCAAACAGGAAAAAGTTTTCTTCGCCCGCTTCTTCGGCCATTTCGATCGTCGCGCCGTCGCGCGTTCCGATGGTCAGCGCACCGTTCATCATAAACTTCATGTTGCTGGTGCCGCTGGCTTCATAGCCCGCCGTGGAGATTTGATTGGAAACATCGCTGGCGGGGATAAGCCGCTCGGCCAGCGAAACGCAATAGTCCGGCAGGAACAGAACCTTGAGCCGGCCGCGCATTGCGGGATCGCCGTCGATGGTGCCGGCCAGATTGTTAATAAACTTGATAATGATTTTTGCCAAATGGTACGCCGGCGCCGCTTTGCCGGCAAAGAAAAATGTTCGCGGCTCCATCTCCAAATCCGGATTTTCGCGCAGCCGGTTGTAAAGGATTACAATACGCAGCGCATTGAGCAATTGACGCTTGTATTCGTGGATACGCTTGACCTGGCAATCAAAAATACTGTCCGGATCAACCGTTTGACCGGTGGTCGATTTGAGCCAATTTGCAAACCGTGTCTTGGCCTCGCGTTTGGCCCTGCGGAAGGCCTCCTGAAAACTTCTGTCGGCGGCAAGCGGTTTAAGCCGGACCAGTTCCTCCAGATTTGTAATCCACCTGTCGCCGATCGCTTCGGTAATCGTTTCGGCCAGCCCCGGATTGGCCAGCAGCAGCCACCGCCGCGGCGTAACGCCGTTTGTCTTATTATTGAAACGCTCCGGGAACATCTCCGCAAAATCCCGGACTGTTATTGTGCGCAAAAGCTCGGAGTGAATTGCCGCCACACCATTGGTGCTGTGCGAGCCGACGATGGCCAGGTTGGCCATGCGAATCTTGGGCTCGGCGCCTTCTTCGACAAGACTCATCCGCGAGACACGTCCTTCATCGCCGGCAAATTGACCGCGAACATCGTCCAGCAGACGGCGATTGATTTCAAGAATGATTTCCAGCAGGCGCGGCAGCAGCTTTTCAAACCAGACCAGCGGCCATTTTTCAAGGGCCTCCGGCAGCAGTGTATGATTTGTGTACGCCAATGTCCTTTGCGTGACCGCCCACGCCTGATCCCATCCCAGATGCGCTTCATCCAGCAGAATCCGCATCAGTTCCGCAACCGCCATCGCCGGGTGCGTATCATTCAGCTGGATAGCCGCCTTCTCATCAAGTGCATTCCAATCGGTGTTGTTGCTTCGAAATCGCCGTACAAGATCGGCCAGCGAACAGGCAACCAGGAAATATTCCTGCACGAAGCGCAAGCCCTGTCCCATGCTGGTCGAGTCGTCAGGATAGAGCACCCGCGTCAGCGATTCGGCCGTCAGCGTCTCCGCCAACGCGCCGACAAAGTCGCCGCTGCTGAACTGCTGAAAATCAAAATAATCCGGCGCCGCGGCAGCCCACAGCCGAAGCGTATTAACTGTTTTGCCGCCGTAACCCACCACGGGGCGGTCGAATGGAATGCCGAGCAAACTGGAGGGCTGGCCGGCAATGACATGCAGTGTTCCCCCCCGCATTTCAAATGAGCAGTTCAGCTTGATCTCCACCGTCTCCTGCGGGCGGGCGACTTCCCATGGATCCGAGCGGCGAAGCCAGTTATCCGGCTGCTCGTACTGCCAGCCGTCCTTCATCGATTGCCTGAAAATACCGTACTCATACCGAAGGCCGTACCCCATAGCCGGAAGCTGCATCGTGGCCATCGAATCGAGGAAACAGGCCGCCAAACGTCCAAGTCCCCCGTTCCCCAGGCCGGCGTCGGGCTCCTGCTCAAGGACTTCCAGCCAATCGATATGCTTTTGCTTAACGACCTGGTCAGCGATACCTTCCAGCAGCAGATTGGTCACATTATTCGCCAGTGAGCGGCCAATCAGAAACTCCATCGAAAGATAGTAAATGCGTTTGGCATTGGCGCGATGATACGTTTCCTCGGTACGAATCCAGCGCTGCGAGAGCACATCCCGTACCGAGCGGGCAAATGCCTCGAACTGCTCGCGCGGGCCTGACGCCTTCAGATTCAGGATGTTGTCAAAAATAAGGTGTCGCTCATACAGCGCGGTATCCGTCCCGGCAAATTGAACCGGCCCGCACCCGTACTGCTTGATGAGTTCCGATGCCGCGGCCTGTGCCGTCGGTACCGTTTTTGGCGCTTCCATACTTTTTGTCTTCATATCAGGATTCCTTCCGGACGTGCCGCTTCCGGCTAATACGGCCACTTCCATTGATCGACTTCGGGTTTATCAATGCCATATTCATAGGCGTAGCGCTGGCACTCAATCTGCATGTTGCGAAGTTTTTCCTTGGCGTGAGCGCCCGCCGCACGCAGCGACGGCACCCGGTCAATAACATCCATCGCCAAACTGAACCGGTCGATCTGGTTCTGGATGGCCAAATCCAGCGGCGTATTGATGTTGCCTTTTTCTTTATAACCGCGCACATGGAGATTCTTGTGATTGGTACGGCGGTACGTCAGGCGATGAATCAGCCACGGATAACCGTGGAAATTAAAGATAATGGGTTTATCCGCCGTGAACAAGGTGTCAAAGTCCTTGTCGGACAGGCCGTGTGGATGTTCGGTGGACGGCGTGAGTTTGAAGAGGTCCACCACATTGACAAAGCGAATCTTGAGGTTCGGAAAATACTCGCGCAGCAGCACGATGGCTGCCAGCGCCTCTTTGGTGGGGATATCACCCGCCGAAGCCATTACCACATCCGGCTCACACCCTTCATCATTGCTCGCTTTCTGCCACAGACCGATACCTTTGGTGCAGTGGGCCACGGCCTCATCTATCGTCAGGTACTGAAGATGTTTCTGTTTGTCGCAAACGATGACATTAATGTAGCCGGTACTCCGCAGGCAGTGATCGGCCACACTGAGCAGGCAGTTCACATCCGGCGGCAGATAAATCCGGCACACATCCGGGCTTTTATTGCAAACCACATCCAGAAAGCCGGGGTCCTGATGGGTAAAACCGTTGTGATCCTGCCGCCAGACCGTCGAGGTGATCAGCAGATTCAGTGACGAGACCGGCGCACGCCATGGCAACTGGCGGCAAATAGCGAGCCATTTGGCGTGCTGGTTGAACATCGAATCAATCACATGCACAAACGCTTCATAGGTGGAGAAAAACCCATGCCGACCCGAAAGCAGATACCCTTCCAGCCACCCCTCCAGCGTATGCTCGGACAGCATCTCCAGAACCCGGCCGTCAGGCGCCAACTGGCCGCCGTCGGCATCCTCTGGTAAGTAGTCCGCCAGCCACAGTTTCTTGCTCACCTCATAAATCGCATCCAGCTTATTCGATGAATTTTCGTCCGGCCCGAAGACCCGGAAGTTGGTCATATTCTGCTTCATAATGTCTCGCAGGAAACACCCCAGCGGGCGGGTATTCTCCGCGGTAATGGTCCCGGGTTTTTCCACGGCGATCCCATACTCGCGAAAGTCCGGCATCCGCAGCGGCTTTCGCAGCAAACCTCCGTTGGCATGGAGATTGGCGCTCATTCGCCGGTCTCCCTTGGGAGCCAGCGCCCGCAGTTCCTCAACCAGCCGTCCCTGCTTATCGAACAATTCCTGGGGCTTGTAGCTGCGCATCCACTCTTCCAACTGTTTCAGATGCGCCGGGTTATCGTGCAGACCGGACAGCGGCACCTGGTGGGCACGCCAGAACCCCTCAATTTTTTTACCATCCACTTTCTTCGGACCTGTCCAGCCCTTGGGGCTTCGCAGCACAATCATCGGCCAGCGAGCCCTGTCCGGCTTGCCGCTGGTGCGGGCCTTTCGCTGAATCCGCCGAATTTCCAGCACACAGTCCTCCAACACGGCGGCCATCTTCTGATGCATTTGCTCCGGTTTGTCCCCTTCCACAAAATGCGGCGTCCAGCCGTAACCCTTAAAGAGGTTTTCAAGTTCCTCATGGGAAATGCGCGACAGCAGTGTCGGGTTATTGATTTTATAGCCGTTTAGATGCAAAATCGGCAGCACCGCACCATCGCGAATCGGATTGATATACTTATTGGAATGCCAGGAAGTCGCCAGCGGCCCTGTTTCCGATTCACCGTCGCCGACCACAACCGCAACAATCAAATCAGGATTATCGAACGCCGCGCCAAAGGCGTGAGAAACGCTGTAACCCAACTCACCCCCTTCGTGAATCGAGCCGGGGGTTTCAGGGGTACAGTGGCTGCCGATGCCGCCCGGAAAAGAGAATTCCCTGAAAAACTGGCACATCCCCTCCTCATCCTCGCCTTTGTTCGGATACACCTCCGAATACGTCCCCTCCAGATAAACCGGCGCAAGCACGCCCGGCGCACCATGACCGGGCCCGGCCATAAAAATGGCATTCAGGTCATACTTATTGATAAGACGGTTCAGGTGAATGTAAGTAAAACTCAATCCGGGACTGGCGCCCCAGTGCCCCAGCAGACGCTGTTTGATGTGTTCGGGCGCCAGCGGCTTGCGGAGCAGCGGATTGGCCCGCAGATAAATCATTCCGGCCGCCAGATAATTGCACGCCCGCCAATACCCATGCATTTTGACCAGTTCTTCATGGGATAACCGCCCGCCCGGCTGTGTATCGATAGGACCGGTTTTTTTTGACTTTTGGGTGGTAATTTTAGCCGCCATAATTTCGCCCCTTATTTTATCGATTTATTGCCTGGTATGCCGTTCTATAAATAACGACGACGATGGACAGCAACACCCGCAATAAATCGTTTTAAATGGACCAAAAACGAAGGAGTGACAATAAATAGTTCTGCGATGCAATCTCAACGCCATTTTCTCACCTGCCTTGCCATCAAGGGCGGCACAAAAAAACCGGTTTTGCTTCTCGCTTGTCCCGACTGTGTAAATAGCAATAAGCAATATAAAGACATTTTAGACCGCTGTCAAATAAATTCACGGAATATGGGACAGGCAGAGAACGCTGCGTTTTTCCAAGACAGATGGGGTTTGTCCAGACAAAAACAGCGGTGTTTTGTGAATGTCAAGTTTCGCACTGTTTTGAAATGTAAAGATAGGCAATATAGACCGCAGGGAGCTTTTGCGATTATTTATCACTTATGGTGTTCTCTGCTCGTAAGCGGCAATAATTCGAGAAAGCTTCCGGATGGCCATTTTTGCCCATTTTAACACCCTGTTAAAAACGTGAAAGTTTCCTGAAAAATGATGCGACTTTTATGTCAGAGGGAAAGAATTACCCTCCACGCTAATGAGGAGTACAATGCCCTGCCTGAAGCGGGTAAATGCCTGTCAATCCTCGCTTTGGATGCCCGTAATGTAAACCTGCATACCGGTCTTGAGATTGGCGGCATTGGCTTCATCGGTATCAATATGCATCGCCAGGCGGAAGTTGGGATTCACGCGGACGCGCACATCGCCGAATATCAGTTCGCGGTCACCGGACACACGCACGCGAACGGTGGATTTATCCCTGACCCCGTAGCGGAGCGCATCGGCGGGCGTCATGTGGATATGCCGCAGCGCACAAATAACCCCGCGTTCGAGGGCAACACTGCCGGCGGGACCTTCAAGAGTGCAGCCGGGCGTGTCTTTCAAATCGCCGGACTCACGGATGGGCGGGTGGATGCCGAGTTTGAACTGCTCGGTCATCGCAATCTCCACCTGTGTGGCCGGGCGGACCGGTCCCAGTACGCGCACACGGTCAATCCGGCCTTTGGGTCCGATGATAGAAACCTGTTCCTGGCAGGCGAACTGGCCGGGCTGGGAGAGGTCGCTGTGGCGGGTGAGCTGACGGCCTTTACCGAACAGCGCCTCGACATGCTCCTGGCTCAGATGGATGTGATGGGCGGAAACCTCCAGCAGAAACGACTCGGCCTCCTGGGCTTTGAACACGCGCGTCAGGTAGGAACGGCTCAACGTCCGCAGCGTCTCGCGCGCAATCATCCGCTCCTCATCCGTCGGAACAACCAGCACGGTGACGCAGGAATCGTCGGTTGAGATACGGCAGACCTCGTCAAAACCGCGCGCCTCGCGATTGCGCCGCTCGTCAAGCCGGATGCCCATGCATTCAAGACCCTGCACCGCCAGTGACCGAACGCCCGCGCTGCCCTGTCCGATGCCGCCGGTGAATACCAGTACATCCAGCCCGCCCATGGCCGCCAGATACGCGCCGATGTATTTGCGGAGTCGATAACAGAAGGCCTTCAGCGCCACCAGCGCCCGGGGGTCGCCGGCATCAGCGGCGGATTCCACCTGTCGCATGTCGCTGGAGACGCCCGACAGCCCCAGCAGGCCGCTGCGTTTGTTCAGCAGTTCGTCGAGTTGGGCGTCATCGAGACCCGACTGGCGTTTGAGATACGTGATTGCCCCCGGGTCGAGGTCGCCGCAGCGCGTACCCATGATGAGTCCTTCGGTGGGCGTAAAGCCCATAGATGTATCGACCGACCGGCCATGGTCCACCGCGCACAGCGAGGCGCCGTTGCCGAGGTGACAACTGACAATTTCCAGTTCATTGACGCGCCGCTGGAGGTATTGGGCCGCACGCAAGGCGACATAGGAATGGGAACTGCCGTGAAACCCGTACCGGCGTAGCCCTTTTTTTTCATAATATTCATACGGCAGGCCATAGAGATAGGCATAGGACGGCATCGTGTGGTGGAATGCGGTATCGAACACCGCCACATGCGGCACCGACGGAAATAGCCGCATCGCCTCGCGAATACCGGAAACATTGACCGGGTTGTGCAGGGGCGCAAGCGGGTTGAGAGATTCGATTTCCCTGATTACCCCATCGTCTATTACAACTGCCTCGGAAAACCGTTCACCGCCATGCACCACGCGATGACCTACTGCGCTGACATCCGACGCTTCACGCATCACCCCGGTTTCTGAGGCCGACAGTTCACTCAGCATCGCGCGGAACGCATCGGCGTAACTTCCTTGCGGCAGTTCGCGTTTTGCTTCGCCGTGCGGCCCGTAATGGATTAGGCGGGTACCACGGATGCCGATGCGTTCGACCAAACCGTGCGCTGTGTTTGATTCATTGACGGTGTCAAAGAACGTGTACTTGAGCGAGGAAGAGCCGCTATTGATGACGAGTATCTTTTCCGGCCGCTCGCCCTTGAGCCGCAAGCCGTAAGGATCGTCGCTTTTTCGGAACGCCGCTGCCGCCTTGTCCGGATCGGCCATCAACTGTTTGAAACGCTCGGCGATAGTTTTGGAGACGTGCTGCACCGCGCGAGGGTTGCTCATGATGGCTGATTGGAAGACGGTGACTGGAATCCGCAGCACTTTGCAGCGCGTTTCGGCGATGAAATTGGCCATTGTCTTGTCGCCGCTCATCAAGGCCATCTCGCCAAACGTATCCCCCGGTTCGAAATGCCCGATGATCTGCGATTGGCCGCCGTCGCCGGGAACCCAGACCGCCAGATCACCTTCGAGCAGGACACCCAGGAAGTCGGCATTCTCACCGAATTCGATGACGGCTTCGTTGGGCTCGCAGGAAACAATGCGAGACTCCTTTACCAGTTGCTCGAGTCGATCATCTGAAAAATATTTGCACAGACCGACACGCTCCTTGAGAAACTCGATAAGTTGAGGCTCTTTCATTTGATATCTCCTGTCTGATATTTCCCGGTTAAAGGGTAAAAACCTAACCTTCTCCGTATAACATCAATATTCTTACCAAAATTATCGTGAATGGTCAAGGACTCATGCTTTTCCAAGGCAGTTTTATTGAAAATTTCGATGGTAATATCCGTATCATAATTTCAGTAAATAAAGAGCCGATTGTATAATTACCTCTGACAGACCGAAATACCGGCTGTGCAGTTCAGGAAATTCGTTCGGTTTCTTTCGTCAGCTTTTTAAGGGCTGATTTTATCGCAGGCGTAATGAGGTTGCTTTTGAGACGCCATGTCCAGTTGAATTTTGCGTTGGTGCCCGGTGTGTTCATGCGAGACTCAGAACCCAGGCCAAGAATGTCCTGCATCGGTGTTATGGCCAGCTTGGCAGGTGATGACATTGCAAGCCGGACGAGTTCCCATGTTATTTTGTCAGGGCTGACTTTTCGGCCGAGGTACTTAAATATCCTTTCTTTCTGCTGTGGCGAGATTTCATCTTCAAACCATGCTTTCAGGGGATTGTTGTCGTGGGTACCGGTGTAAACGACGCTGTTTTTGGCATGGTTTTCTATGTAATGCTCATTGGTTGCGGGTATTTTACTGAAACCGAACTGCAGTATTCTCATGCACGGAAAATGGTACTTGTTTATTAATGTTCTTACGGCGGGTGTAATAAATCCGAGGTCCTCAGCGATCAAGGGAATATCCGGGACAGTTTTAATCACGGTACTGAAAAAATGTTTACCCGCCGCACGGACCCACCTGCCTGCGGCGGCGGTTTTGTGCTGCGCCAGTATCTGCCAGTATGCGACAAAACCCCGGAAGTGGTCGATACGAACGACGTCGAACAGTTGAAGGTTGTGTTTGAGCCTTTCAAGCCACCATTGGTACCCCCTTTTTTGAAGCATTTGCCAATCGTAAATGGGGTGGTTCCACATCTGGCCCGTTTTAGTAAATGCGTCCGGCGGAGTTCCTGAGACAACTCGCGGTCGTTTGGCTTTGTTGAGTTTGAAATACTGTGGATTTGACCAAACGTCTGCGCTTCGGTATGAAACGTAGATCGGCATGTCGCCTATAATTTTGATGCCACGTTTGCCGCAGTAAGTTTTAAGCAGCAGCCATTGCCGGTAGAATTGGTACTGCAAAAATTTTTCTTTCTCGATGGCATTGAGCAGTCCAGGTGAAAATGAAGCGGGATTGATTTTAGCTGTATCTCTGAATTTTTCAGGCCAGTTAGACCAGTTGCCGGTTCGGAAATGATTTTGCAGGGAAACAAAAACGGCGTAATTATCCAGCCAGTAAGAGTTTTCCAAGCAGAATTTTAGGAAGTCCGTTTTGACCGGCTTGGCTTTGAATCTTTCAAAAGCGGTATTATGCAGTTTTGTTTTGTAGGTGATGACGTTTTTGAAATTCACATGGTCCTTTGGAAGGGCTGGATGATCTTTTATTTCGCTGGCGGTTAACAATCCCTGCTGTGCAAGAAGTTGGGGGCTTATCAGCAGCGGATTCCCTGCAAAGGCAGAGATACAGTCATAGGGGCTTTGGGATATTTCGGGGGCAGGCGGATTGAGAGGCAGGACTTGCCAGTAACGTTGGTCTGTGCTGCGGAGAAAATCAGCAAACTCATAGGCAGCAGGCCCCAGGTCACCGATGCCGAACCTCGACGGCAACGACGTGATGTGAAGCAGTATTCCGCTCGAACGAATTTTTATACCATTCGGCTTTTCACGGCTCATCGCTTACTGAACCTGACATTTCCCACTTGAACGGTCAAAGAATATAATTTTCTCTCTACAGAACTGATATTTGTACCAAAATACCATCGCCCGGTAAAGAAATCTATTCCCCGACAGTGTGATCGGAATGCTCACTTTTTTTGCTTAGTAATTTAGTATTCTATGGATAAAAAAACTTGCATTTATAAAAAGATGGTTTATTTTCATCTATGATTATATGAGAAAGATGAGTTCGTTCCATAGGATTGCAACTTATTTTTTTACAGCACTTATGATCAAACGGATCGGAAAACCATATGACAGACGTTGACACAATCAGCCAAAGTTCGCCACTGGGTGCGACGATTTATGACACCGGCGTCAACTTCAGCATTTATTCCCGCAGCGCTACAGGCGTCGATCTGCTGCTGTTTGACCGTGCGGATGACTCCAAACCATCACGCATTATCCAAATTCTCCCCGAAACAGGCCGCACATATTACTACTGGCATGTCTTTGTACCGGGGGTGCAGGCCGGACAACTCTATGGGTATCGGGTGCACGGGCCGTTTGACCCGGACGCAGGGATGAGATTCGATTCGGCCAAGGTTTTGCTCGACCCGTATGGCCGGGGGGTCGTCGTTCCCAAAAAATATAACCGTAATGCTGCCGCTCAAGCGGGCGATAACACCGCCGCGGCGATGAAAAGTGTCGTGGTGGATACGCAAAAGTATAATTGGCAAGGCGACAGACCTCTCAAAAAACCGTCATCGCGGACTATTATTTACGAGATGCATGTGCGGGGTTTTACCAGTCATCCCAGTTCGGGCGTTTCTGAAAAGACACGCGGTACATATGCCGGCTTAATTGAAAAGATTCCCTATCTTCAGGAACTCGGTATTACGGCGGTCGAATTATTGCCGGTTTTTCAGTTTGATGCTCAGGACTGCCCTCCCGGACTGGTCAATTACTGGGGCTATGCGCCGATATCTTTTTTTGCCCCGCATCAGGCGTACAGTTCTCGGCAGGATCCGCTCGGCCCGATCGACGAATTTCGCGATATGGTCAAGGCGCTGCATCGGGCAGACATAGAAGTTATTCTCGATGTCGTGTTCAATCACACCGCCGAGGGGGATCATAACGGACCCACGCTGAGTTTCCGCGGCATCGACAACAACGCATACTACATTCTCGAAAAAGACCGCTCACGATATGCCAACTACAGCGGCACCGGCAACACGCTCAACGGCAATCATTCCGTTGTACGCCGGATGATTGTGGACAGTATTCGCTATTGGGTGCAGCAAATGCACATAGACGGCTTCCGCTTTGATCTGGCTTCAATACTTGCCCGCGACATGTCCGGGCATCTCTTGGCAGACCCGCCGGTACTCTGGGATATTGAATCGGATCCGGTTCTGGCGGGTACAAAGTTTATCGCTGAGGCATGGGATGCCGCCGGCCTTTATCAGGTAGGCAGTTTTATCGGAGATAGCTGGAAAGAGTGGAATGGACGATTCCGCGATGACGTCCGCCGTTTTTTCCGCGGCGACGAGGGTTCGGTCGCACACTTTGCCGACCGACTGCTGGGCAGCCCCCAAATCTATGGTCATGAGGAACGCGAACCGGAACAAAGCGTCAACTTCGTAACCTGCCATGATGGGTTTACGCTCAACGATCTTGTCTCGTATAACAGCAAACACAATGAAGTCAACGGGGAAGAAAATCGTGACGGCTCAAATGACAACATAAGCTTCAACTGCGGCGTCGAAGGGCCAACGGATAATCCAGCGGTGGAAAAACTGCGCAACCGCCAGGTCAAAAACTTTTTGACGGTTACGATGATGTCGCTCGGGGTACCGATGATTCTGATGGGTGACGAAGTCCGGCGGACCCAGAACGGCAATAATAACGCCTATTGCTTTGACAACGAATTCAATTGGTTCGACTGGACGCTGATCACAAAACATGCTGATTTGCTCCGATTTGTCAAATTGCTGATCGCACGCAGGCGCCTGCGAGTGACCGAGCCAGAGTCCCTGGGCATAAGCTTGAACCAATTGCTCCGTCAGGCCAACAAGGCCTGGCACGGTATAAAACCGGGGCGGCCGGACTGGGGGCATCATTCGCACAGCATCGCATTCACCGCAGAGATCAAAAAAGAAAAGATGCTTCTTTATATGATTCTGAACGCCTATTGGGAGCCGCTGGATTTCAAGCTTCCGCCGACAGGCAAGAATAAAAAGAACCCCTGGCGGCGATGGATTGATACCTCCCTGGATTCACCGGACGATATTGTTGCCTGGCAGGCGGCAGCGCCGATTTCAGCCCCGGTCTATAAGGCCGCCGCACATACCGTGGTTGTACTCAGAAGCAATGCCTCCGACGGTTAGCAATTGCCCCCAAGGATTCGCCGGAACCCTTGAGCCCGCGGCGCGCTATTTTGCGGAAAACCTATAAAGGGTCGTGGTTTTATACGTTTGTCCCGGCCGGAGCACCGTTGAAGGGAAGCCCGGTTTGTTCGGCGAATCGGGGTAATGCTGCGTTTCCAGGCAGAACGCGGCGCGATGTTTATAAACACGGCCTTCTTTGCCTGCCAGCGTGCCGTCCAGGAAGTTTCCCGCATAAAATTGAACCCCCGGCTCGGTGGTATGGACCTCCATCACGCGGCCGGTGGTTGGTTCATAAACCCGGGCCGCCAGAGACATCTCGCTGCCCTTCTTGTTCAAGACCCAGTTGTGGTCGTATCCGAGGCCGTATTTAATCTGTTCATTATCGGCATCAATCCGTGCTCCAATCGGCACAGATCTGGTAAAGTCCAGCGGCGTGCCTTTGACCGGCAGAATCCGGCCGGTGGGAATCAGCCCCTTGTCTATGGGGGTATAAGAATCGGCATTAAGCATCAGTTGGTGGTCGTAATTAGTCCCTGCGCCCTGTCCGGCCAGATTGAAATAGCTGTGATTGGTCAGGTTGCAGACGGTGGGCTTATCCGTGACGGCCAGATAGTCGATTTTCAGCTCGTTCTTATGGGTGAGCGTGTAGGTTACGGTCACATCCAGATTGCCCGGATAGCCCTCTTCCATGTCCTTGCTGATGTATCGGAGTTTAAGCCCCGCCCCCTCCGGATTCTTGAATGGTTCGGCATCCCAGACGACCTTGTCAAAGCCCTTCATGCCGCCGTGAAGATGGTTTCCGTCGTTGTTGGCGGCCAGATTGTATTCAACACCGTCCAGCGCGAATCTGGCATTGCCGATGCGGTTGCCGTAGCGGCCGATAATGCAGCCGAAATAGGGACTTTTCAGCTCGTAGTCGCCAAGAGTGTCAAAACCGAGCACGATATCGTCCAGCCTGCCGTCGCGGTCCGGCACGAGCAGCGAAACGATGATTCCGCCGTAATTTGTGATTTTCGCCTGCAGACCGTTGGCGTTGGTCAGTGTGTAAATATCCGCCTTTTGGCCGTCGCGGGTGATGCCAAAGTCGGCTTTGGCAATATCCGTTTTGTCAACCGTTGTCTCGGCACAGGGGCAACGGCACCCCGTCATTACAAAAACGAATCCCGTCAGCAAAAACGCAATGCCCTTAAAAAGGTCTGTGTTTTTCATACCAATAACTCCTATACAATTAATTTCCTTTTAACCGCATCATTGGCGAGATATCATTATAGCTCTTCCCCTTCTGCCGTCAATCCCCAATAAACAATGTCCAATGGGAAGGGAACATCGTATCCCCTCAAGCAGATAAGTGTATTCTTGGCTGCTCTTTTGCAAAGCCCCTTAGAGCCGGCTTTTTTCACAGCCCCCTTGTTTTCCCCCCTTTCTATCTCCCCTTTTGAAAGAAATTTTTCCGGATTTCGCCGACGGCCAGCACAATGGCGATACAGGCAAACCTTACCCGTTCAACGGAAAAACAAACAGCCGAGCGGCGTGGGCCGCGCCCGTACAGTTCTTACTCTCTTGATATCGTCTTCCCGCCACTCAAATCGGTCCCGGATTTCCTTTTGTATCTAAATATCCGGTCGCCTTTCTTCAACACAAGTATTTGATTTCCGATGCCGAAACTTTCTATGGTGTATTCCTCCTCGTTAGTTGAAGACGCGCCGTTTCCAACGCTTTCTACGGTAAGATACAACTTGCCGTTTTCCAATCTCCAGCTTTTATACAGGAGAGTCGCCATATTGATAGATTGAGCCGACCCGTCCGCCGCGAGCATGAATCCTTGGTTATAATCTCTTTCTCCGGCAGATACTTGTTCTATATAAGCGCCGACAAGATCATTTTGGGTGACACTTTCTCCGCTGATATATATATCGTTATTCGTAAAATTAAATCGATACACGCCCACAACAACAATACCCACAATACCCACAATGCCCGTGAGCACAAAAATGAGAGAAACGATAATTATCTTTTTCACAATTTACACCTCTCAAAAAAGCAGCGGTTAACAATCTCATTAAAACACAAT
>JAKEGM010000044.1 GCA_022615575.1 Planctomycetales bacterium | reverse complement strand
AGGGTTGATGTGGTTGTTCCGGTGCCACTGCATCCCAGCAGGTTGCGAAATCGAGGATTCAACCAGGTATTTCTTTTGATGCGAAGCTGGAAAAAACGCGCAAAGGCGGATGCTCTCGATTTGTCCGCTGTTCAGATCGAACACAATGTGCTATTGAGATCGGCCAATACGGCACCCCAGACAAATCTTGGCCGCGAGGAACGGTTGACGAACATTCAAAACGCCTTTACAATTCGAATGCATCAAAAAATAAAAGATAAGGCGGTCCTGCTGGTGGATGATGTCTATACCACCGGCGCGACGGTCAACGAATGTGCCCGGATTCTTTTAAAGGGTGGAGCCAAACACGTTGATGTCCTGACCCTGGCCCGTGCAGTTTAAGGGTCAAGTGGGAGTTATGCGTTTGAAGGCGCTGTCCAAAATCGTTCCATTGGCAATCCTAATCCCCCGGTTGGATCAAATCCGCCGTTGCGGAAAAAAAATGGTTTTCACGAACGGATGTTTTGATATTTTGCATGTCGGCCATGTTCGCTACCTCGAGGCAGCCAGGTCCGAAGGTGATCTGCTGGTTGTCGGTTTAAATACCGATGCGTCGGTCCAAGCGATCAAAGGCCCCCGACGTCCGATCGTGAATCAGGATCAACGGGCGGAAGTCCTGGCCGCTCTCGGGTGTGTCGATTTTGTCGTTCTTTTTGATGAGCCGGATCCGCTGCGGCTCATTGAAACCCTTAAACCGGATGTTCTTGTCAAGGGCGCAGACTGGTCGGAAGAAAACATCATCGGGGCCGAGGTGGTCAAAGCCAGCGGCGGCAGAGTCGTGCGGATCGAATTGGTTCCGGCGGTCTCCACCACTGGGATCATTGGGAAAATATTGGAAACCTATCAGGGGAGTTGATGGCTTGAATCTCACTACCCGAAACGGCCTAGCTTTCTTTCAATTCTCTCATCTGGCCCGATTTGCCGATATCAATCATGCAATTTTCACGCGTAACACCGGTTACAGCCAATCACCGTTTCACAGCCTGAATGTCGGTTACGGTATCGGCGATGACGATGAAAAGGTTGCGCAAAACCGACAACTGATTGCGCAATGCCTGGGTGCACGGAATCTGACGTTTGTCAGTCAGCTGCATGGTAAATCGGTAGTGGTGCTGCCGCACGGCCTCACAGCGGAAGCCAGACTCGCCGGCGGCACGGCGCTGACGGGCGACGCCATGGTGACCGGCCAACCGGAAACCTTTCTCGTGATTCAAGTCGCCGACTGTCAGTCCGTGCTGATGTATGATCCGATCCAGCAGGTCATCGCGAATGTCCATGCCGGTTGGCGCGGCAGCATCGACAACATCCTCGGTCGCACCGTCGGAGTCATGCAAACCCATTTCGGCTGTGACCCCGGCGTCATGCAGGTCGGAATCGGCCCTTCTTTGGGGCCTTGTTGCGCCGAATTCATTGATTACCAAACGGAGATACCCGAAAAATTCTGGTCTTACAAAGATGCCGACGATCATTTTGATTTTTGGTCGATCAGTCAGGAGCAGCTGTCAGAGGCCGGCGTCAACCGGGCAAACATCGAATGCGCTCAGATCTGCACCCGGTGTCATCCGGAGTGGTTTTTTTCCTACCGCGGCGAGAAAATAACGGGACGATTTTCAGCCGTTATCGGTTTGCGGCCGCCGGACAATTGCCAGCGCCCGGTGCCGCGCGAATGATTGGCCGGTGAAAGAATTGTGGCCATTCTCAAACAGGCATCGGCCGATAATAAACAGCCAAGACGATGGGGCCTCATTCCATCGAAGCAGGACGCGATGTTACAGGAGCGAGCAGAGATATTGTGGAACCGGCAGGTTGGCCCGTCCGCTTTCAAGATCGGGTTGGCATGTTCGTGCCACTATTCCCAAGCCAAACCAGGACAGTTTGTGATGCTGGGATTCAGCGGCCGGCTGGATCCTTTATTGCGCCGGCCCTTTTCGATTCATAACGTCATGCCCGCCGCCGGCGTCGCCGAAGCTGTCGAGCTGCTTTATAAAGTCGTGGGCAAGGCTACCCAAACCCTTTGCCAGCAGCAACCCGGGAAGATGGTCAATCTTCTCGGGCCGCTGGGAAACGGTTTTCGAATTCCGACCGACGCGCGGCGCATCTATGTGGCTGCCGGCGGCATCGGCGTGGCACCACTGCTGTTTCTGGCTTTTTCCCTTTATCATAAAAATATCGATCCGGTTGATTGCCGGCTGTTTCTAGGTGGACGTACCAAAGATGATATTCTTTGTCGAGACGATTTTCTCAAACTGGGGGTATCCGTCATCACAACAACGGATGACGGCAGTGACGGAGATCAATGCCTGGTTACCCAACCGCTGGAAATAGCCGTCGAGCACTGCCGACCGGACATCATCTATGCCTGTGGACCCGAGGCCATGCTGGCGTGTGTCGTCGGCATTGCCGAGAAAAACAGCCTGCCCTGCCAGGTTTCCATCGAAACGATGATGGCCTGCGGCATGGGGGCTTGCTTGGGCTGTGCGGTTGAAAGTCGCCTTGAATCCGGCAAGTACTGGCATGGCTGCGTGGATGGACCGGTTTTTGACGCCAATCTACTGAAATTTTAACGAATGACGCGCCAATTGGATCGAATCGGACGAGAATCATCAAAAACATAATGTCCGATCCGCCCGCGGCGCTTTCATCATAATTTACGAATTTTACATTGACTTGCTTTAAATCCTATGTTAGGTGCAAACCCTTAAATCAATTTGGTTTCAGGCCTTTCCCGGCGGCAGGCAGGGTGCCTTTTCCATGAAAAAAGAAACCAAACGTACATTCAGGGAGTTGGCCTATTATAGCAGTCTGGGATTATCT
>JAKEGM010000043.1 GCA_022615575.1 Planctomycetales bacterium | reverse complement strand
TCTGCTATGGTTCGCCTTATCCCAACAGATATCTGGAACAGATGGCGCTGCACATTCAGAAACAGACGGGGATGAAGATTGTTTACCTGTACGGGCTGCCCTGGCAGCGCTTTGACAAACGAATCAAACATGTCTTCGATGCGGGCCCTCTGGAATTTCTGGCATGGATCAATAATGCCTCTTTGGTGCTTACCACGTCTTTTCATTGCACCATTTTTTCCATTAATTTTAAAAGGCCGTTTTATTCCGTCTATTTAAACAAAGAGGACGGCTTAAGGCAGATGAATATTCTCGCTTGCCTGCAGATGGAAAATCGCGGGAGGCAGCTTGGAGATGAATTTCCGAGCCAATCGTTTTTTGAGATCGACTTTGACGCCGCCCATTGCCGGCTGGACAAAATGAGAGCTGACTCGCATGCGTATCTCAAAGAAATGCTTTCTGTTGGCTCAGGGGTTTGAAACCCCGCGTTTAGAATCTTAAAAACAAACGCCGATAAGGTGTGCTGTCCATGAAGAAACTGCTGATTATCAATAACGTTCCGACGCCGTACCGCGAATTCATGTTCACCAAGATGTCTGACATCGGACGCACGTTTGGAATTGATGTGACGGTTGCTTTTCAGGCCGAGCGGGAGCCGGGACGCCCTTGGAAAGCGGACGATTTTTCATATTCCTTCCGACACTATTTTTCGACCGGCATGGCCGGCAAAGATCGCCGTCACATGTATTCTTATGGCGTCATCAATCGTGATATCCTTCATGACCTTGCCTGCGGCGGTTATACCTGGGCATTCTTTTCACCATTTATGTCAATTACAAACTGGATGGCTGCATTTCTGCCGACCCGGACAAGGAAGGTATTGTGGTCAGAAAGTAATCTGCAGTCAACAAAACATGTCGATCCGATCGCGAGGTTTCTGAAGTCACGGGCCATAAAACAGTTCGATGCTTTGGCTTGTCCGGGGATCCGAGCGGTCGAATATTTGACCTTTTTGCGGCCGTCGGCAGATTTGATGCCCCGGCTTCGTTTGCCGAATATCGTCGATACCAATAAATTCCTGAACAAGGTTCTGGATTTCAAGTCGCAGCGGCAGCAGTTTCGAGAGAAACTGAATATCGCCAAAGACACGATCTGTGTCTTTGCAATCGGCCGGTTTATCGAGATAAAAGGATTCAAGAAGGTTCTGAACGTACTTAAAAACCTCGAGGGAAACTATTTATTCTGTCTGGCGGGAGATGGACCGGAAAGACCAGATTATGAAAACATTATACTGCAGGATCGTCTGCAGAACCGGGTGAGACTGCTGGGCCAGATTTCTGAGGACGAGGTTGTCCAATGGCTTTCAATTTCGGACTGGTTCTTCCACCCGGCCCAAAAAGACCCTTCGCCGCTGGTGGTTATCGAGGCCGTGAATGCGGGGATGCCGATGGCGGTTTCCCTGCAAACCGGCAATTGCCCTGAAGCGGTCGATGAAGGACAAAACGGGTTTGTATTCGATGCATACGCTGACGGGCAGATAGTTGAAACGCTTCAAAAAATGTTAACCGTTTCTTCCGATGAACGGACAGAAATGAGTCAGAGATCATTGCAGAAAGCAAAGGATCTTTTTAATCCTGATATTGTTTTAGATGCTTTTTACAAAAAACTGCTGGAATTCTCCAATTGATTTTAAAGCGTAACGATTCAGGTTTGTCGTTCGAGACGGGCATCTCTCAAAGCCGCAGAAAGGCCTGACAGGAGCATCGTGTGGATACGTCATTAATTGCCGTCGGTATATTCCTCCTTGTATACGGAATCCTGATGTTATGTGTCTATGTGTTTAAGGAGAAGGGCAGCATTCTGGATCCATTGGCCATTTCCTGGGTCGGATTTCTCGGCAATATTCCGCTTTCGGTTCTTGGCAATGGCCTGGCACTTTATGAGCGCCCGGGGATATCCGCCCAAGGCCCTGCCGTGCTGATCATTATCCTGGGGACAATTTTTTATACGCTTGGCTTGTATGCAGGCCGGGGTTCGGGGATAAAGCGGTTTATCCCGAAAGTGGCTCCGACCCTGTCTCCGGTTCAGGTGATATTGATATTTATTCTTTGTTCGGTAGGTGCTGCGGTTTTTATTCTCCTTGGCCGCAATCTTCCTTCAGCGATGTACAGCGTTGCTCAGGGGTTGGCGCTCGGGTCGCTTGGAACCCTGAGTCTTGTCTCTTTACTGGTGTTATTCACCTATCGGGGACGGATATTTTTCAAGTTATTTATGTTTATTGTCCTGGTCGTCATGTTTTTTTTAACCTATAAATTCTTCTTTTCCCGCAGGCCTCTGGTAAGTTTATTTTTGGCTGTCGCCGCGTTTATTTACTATACAAAAATTCTGGATAAAAATCTGTTCAGTAAATTTTTATTTTGGGCACTGACAGGGACTGTCGGATTTTCACTGATTCTGCTGGTCGGGGCGACAAGGGGGGAAAGAGTGCATGGGCATGCCGGGACATCCAGAGAGGTCTTTTCGTCAAAAAATATTGACGAATTTTGGGGCGGCATTGTGATTAATTATGAAGTTTTTGAATTCACCATTTACGAGATTCCGGAAAATTCGAACTACATCTATGGCCGCGGCCTTGTGCCGGGTTTTTGCTTTTGGATTCCCCGATCGGTGTGGCCGAACAAGCCGATTGCCTCCGGCGCCGTTATTACACGGCTCTGGTTCAATGACCCGGATCCTCCCAGCAATGTGGCCAATCTGCCGTACGGCGAACTGTATATGAATTTTGGTTGGCTGGGTGTAACGTTGGGGTTCTTTGTGGTGGGTAAACTCATCCGGGGGCTGAATGCTTATTGGCAGGACAACTCCGGAAACGTGGTTCTGGCACTGGCATGGTTTATTGTCATTCCATCTTTTGGGACGCAGTGGCGTGGCGATTTTACCAGCATGTTTGTCCAGGGCTTGATGTCGATCATCGTTTTTCTGGGATTGGCATGGCTTGCGCATAAATTATTCTCGGCCCCATCAGACATGAATGAAGATTATTCCGAACCGGTCGCAGTTGAAGACGGCCGTGTTTATGACTCTTTTACTGATCAGGATGTCACTTACAGATAGGTTGTGGTGCAGTATTCTAATCATGAGAAATAAGCTGTTTGATTGCTTTCTGGGGGTGCGGATGACAATGCGGATATTTCTTGTATTATCGCTATCAATCGCTTTCCCGGCTTCAAATTTATTCGGAGCCGGTTACGGCGGCGGAACCGGAACGGTTGAAGATCCGTTCCTGATAGCGACGGCCGAACAGCTTGTTTACCTTGGAACGGTCTCGTCTGATTGGGACAGCCATTTCAAACTGGTCGGGGACCTGTATCTCTCGGGGAGCGTTTTTAATCATTCTTTAATAGCTCCGGATACGGACCCTGATTCACCTGGTTTTCAAGGTACGGCATTCACCGGCTCTTTTGAAGGCAATAACCATCGTATTTACGATTTGACTATATACAGCAGCACGGGCCGCGATTATTTGGGATTATTCGGATATACGGACAATGCCCATATAAATAATATTGGAATTGAGCGGATCACTATAACCGCGGCGGGCTCCGGCAGTTCTTATGTGGGGGGGCTTGCAGGATATCAAGATCATGGCGTTGTCAGTCATTCCCATGTTTCCGGTTTGATTTCGGGCGATTCTTATATCGGAGGATTAGCCGGTTACTCATCTGGAACCATTGTAAACTCATACAGCCAGGGGGTGCTTTCGGGTATTGATACGCTGGGAGGTCTCGTTGGATGGTCGGAAGGCGACATTACCGATTGTTCTGCCCAGGTTGAAATGACAGGCGCCAACGGCTGTTCATGCATCGGAGGCCTTGTGGGCGTCTATGCCGCCGGACTTATGGGACGCAATTACAGCACGGGTTTTATTCAGGCAGGAAACAACAGTTCTTACATTGGCGGTTTGGCGGGCAGGTCTGAACGTCCCTTGACCCTTTGCTACAGCATGGTTCATATTACCGGCGGCACCGGCAGCCATTATATGGGCGGTCTGGCAGGCGGTTCAGGCAGTGATATTACGAATTGCTATGCCGACAGCAATGTTTCCGGCGGCAAACAAAGTTCCTGTCTGGGCGGTCTTGCGGGATTATCCGAAGGTCACATTTTGAACTGTTACAGCGCAGGAGCGGTAACAGCGGGAGATGGCGGTTCGTACGTGGGCGGATTGGTCGGGCGTTCTTTAGGTACAGTGGCTAATTCCTTCTGGGATACCCAAACGAGTCATTGCCCTTCCAGCGACGGCGGCACAGGATTGACAACGGCGGAGTTAATGCAGGAAGCAACGTATGCGGGATGGGATTTTTTTCCGTCCTCTCAGGATGGGACGCCGGCCGAGTGGATGGGATTGCGCGGATGGCAGGGCTATCCGGTGCTGGCCTGGCAGAAAATCGCCGGGGATATTACGGGTTCCTATGATGTGGATATTGAGGACCTTGTCGCAGTCGCGGCGTTCTGGCTGGCGGATTGTTCGGTGCAGGACTGTCAGGAAGCGAATCTCATTGAGGATGGCAGCATCGATATGGAGGATTTTGTGATCCTGGCAAAGAACTGGCTTTTTAAGCAAGGACAAAGGCCGGATGAAAAAATACCCGTGACGACAGATAATTATGCACCGGAAGATCTTATTGTGACAGGTCTTCCTGAAGTGGTTGCGGATAGTGTTGCGGATAACTTCGATCTTATCAATGCCGCCGATACAACGAATTACCTGTGGGGATATTCTTTCTCAAATCAAAAGGTTTATAGAAAATCAAAAACGGCCGGAGATTGGACCTTGGTGCCGGGGCCGTTGGCAACATCGCTGTGGGCAGACGGCGGCAGCCGAATCGTTGCCTTTAATGGTGTGGCCTCTGGTGCCTGCTCAGCAGACGAAGGCGCCTCATGGCAGCCGATTACGGCGATGCCGGTCATTACGGAGGGGGGGGGCATATTTGCCACCAATTGGTCCATGGCGTTTTCGCCGACAGCCGTTGTTTTAGTTGAATATGATAACAGTTTAGACGACTCTTCCAAATTACGCAACGGCCGAAAAATCTTTCGATCAGCGGATAACGGCAGAACATGGAATACGGTAAAAGATGTTCAGGACTCGGAACTCTATGATGCGATGGCTCAAAATACTCATTTCCACAGTGTCGGTTATCATGCGGCCACGGGAACATTTATTGCCGCAATGGGAGATGGCAATCGGTGTTTTTATCGAAGCTCGGATGACGGATTGACCTGGACCCAATGGCTTGCGAATGCCGGGATGCAGCCCATTCAAATAGTCGATTACGGCCATCCAACCAGGATATTGTGTGGTTCCGATATGTTCGGGGGTGTCCATTGGCTGGATTTAGATACGGAGTATGCGTTTCCATTGCTTTACAACCGCTTGACGCAAACTGCAAATGGGCAGGGGTATGTTTGGATTCTCAAGCGGTGCAATGGAATTTTCTATGCATTTCAATATGACAGTTCCAGCCAATGGCCCAAGTACGCGAAAGTGTGGGTCAGTTCCAATGGTCAGGACTGGGGGACATACTACCAGTTTACCGGCTATCTGGACGGGCAATATACAGGTATGTTTAACGGCGGTCGGTACATCAGCGGTGCTGCCCAGGGGTATATTCACGTAACGATTGACGGTGAATATAATTTCAAGCTCAAAGAAGCCGCGTTGTCCAGCGAATCATGTGCACTCGTATTACCTAAATTCAAGAATCTTCTGGACAGTGATAACAAATCACATTTTACAGCGGATTCAACCGCTTGGGCGAGCTATGGAGTAAACCATACGTTCAGCCGTGTAGCAGAAGGTTTGTTTGGTGATTATTCGCTTGGGCTTGCAAAAGGTGACCCCGGTTCGACTTCTTACGCCTATTTGGTTACTGCATTGAATCAGGCGAGACTCATCCGGAATGGAAGAAATTACGTCGGACACATTTGGCTTAAAGGTAATGTTGGGAATAATTACGGCTTTGCAACAGTTCAGGGAACGGCCGGAATTTCAGGACAAAGCTATTTCTGGACCAAGTGCCCGGATAAGTGGATCGACGTTATCACGCTGCCGGACAAAGTAAGTTCTGTCGGCGCAGAAGATTCAAATGGCAGGATCAATGTTTATCTGGGCAGTTCCAGCTCGCCTTATAATCAAGGCGCTTCTTACGAGGTAAATATAGGCGGCGCGTCCATTGGAGGCAATCCTACCACGTTTGTTCCGGGCGGAACAGAGAGGCATTCGGGGCAGTTGATCTATTATACGGTGGCCCAAGACGGCTGGACCTCATTTTTGACGCTGTTTCCGGACGCGGCGTATGTCCATCTGAAGGATTATTATGACCCATGGAGTTCGTCCTTAGCATACGACGCGGGGGATTATGTTTCTTATGGGGGCAAAATTTATAAATCTGAAACGGAGCAAAATTACAACAACAGACCTCCCGCGCAGTGGATGGAAGTGACTTCGCCTGCCGAACTGCCGCGGTACCATATTAAAACATGGGATATGGGGCATGGAAATAAGCTGGTTTTGTATTTAGACTGCTGTCCGTCTTCGTCTAATGGACGAAAGATAAAATTAGATATTTATAAAAATGGCGAAGTATTAAAAACACTGGGGCATGCGTCTGCGTTTATTTGGGAACGACGATCGCAAATCAACGTGGCCATCAGTGTAGGCGAAGACATCAGAATGTATTTCTGGTATACGGGAATGACAAGCCCGGAAGAAATTATCGGGGCCGATGCGAATATTAAAAATGCGCTGACGGCGGGCTATCTTAAGAATTCATTGATCACCCATCGTTATGGAGACGACGGCGTCTATGAGTCATTGACGTTCTGTACGCCCTTTCCCAACAACAAGGATTTTAGCTGGGCGATGGATAATCAGACAGGCGATATTACGCGGGAAATGAACAATATAGGGCAGTGATACGTTCAATGGTTTGTTAGACAGTATCCGCCGTCGCCCCGGCGGAACGGTCGGTTCCGGACATGGCCCGATGATAAATCTGGAAATTCAGAGCAGTTGTGATTGAGGAAAATAAGGGATGCGTGTACTTGTTGATGCAGTGATGGTGAAAAGCCCGGGCGGCATTCAATTGAGGGATGAGCTGATTTTGTCAATGGTGGGCTGCGCCCCGGAAGACGGAAGTTTGATTTTGCTGGTTCCGCAGGATAAGTGTCCTTCGATAACATCCGAGAAATTACGCGTTAATGCGGCAGAACCGCCTCGGGGGTATTGGAGCGGCAAATGGAGATGGTATAATCGGGTACTTCCGGAAATGGCCAAGGCGGCTGATGCGGATGTCATTTATTCCTTGAGCGGCATTGTTTCAAACAAAATGAGCAGGTCCTTTGGCATTGTCGGGACAACCAATAACATGCTTCCTTTCACGCCTCAGCGGCTGCAGGCATACCCTCTGAAAGGCCGGCTTTATTATAAACTGCTGCGGCATATCATCGTGAGCAGTTTAAAAAAGGCGGATACTGTAATTCTGCATTCCCAGCATGCATTGAATATGATTCTGCCCTATACGGGAGACATCTCATCAAAAACATATGTGGCTTTAACAGGAGTGCCCCGGGATATGGGATTTGAACCGTCTGCTTTTTGTCATCCCTATAACGGCAGGCCCTATTTGCTCTATTTGTCGGCCATCTATTCGTACAAGAATCATTTGAAACTCATTGAAGCGTACGACCGTATGCTTCAGGAGCAGGCGGATATTCCAGACCTTCTGATCGCCGGGATACCCGCGGAAAAAGATTATTTGGCGAAAATTCTTGCCGCCATCAAAGAGAAAAATATTGGAAATAAAGTCAAATATCTGGGAATTCTCGACAGAAAGGATATCCCGGCGTGGCTTCACTATGCCCAGATCAACCTTCTGCCGAGTACATGCGAAACAGGGCTCATTGTGGTTTCGGAGGTTTTGGGAGTGGGCGGTGCGCTGGCGTGTTCCAATGTGGCGCCAATGCCGGAGCTGGCGTCCTATGCGGCGGAATTATTTGACCCTTACTCCATCGAATCGATGAGGCAGGTTATCCTGGGTTTAATTCGTAATCCTGAAAGAACACAAGAATTAAGACAATTGGCTGCAAAGCGTATAGCGGAACTTTCCTGGGATGCCTGCGGTGCGGCTCTTTGGCAGGCGGCCAGGAAAGCGCGGGCGGCCTTCATAAAGAGAAAGGAAAAATAATAATGGATCTTGTGAACAAAAAAGTGCTGGTCACGGGCGCAGGCGGGTTTATCGGTTCACATTTGGTGGAATTACTGCTGAAAAAAGGTGCCGCCGTGCGGGCTTTTGTGAAATACAACGGCCGGAATGACTGGGGGATGCTTTCTGACCTGCCCGAGGAATCATTGAAAAATATTGAAGTAGTGATGGGCAATATCTGCGATCCGTTCTTTGTTAGAAAAGCCGTTTGCGGATGCGACTATGTGTTTCACCTGGCGGCCCTGATTGGCATTCCCTACAGTTATGTGGCGGCGGCGGATTATGTAATGGTCAATGTCCAGGGAACGCTGAATGTCCTGGAGGCATGCCGCGCTGAAGGAACGACCAGGATGATTCACACCTCCACCAGCGAAACATATGGAACCGCTCAGTATGTTCCGATTGATGAAAAACACCCCATGCAGGGGCAGTCGCCTTATTCGGCCAGCAAGATCGGCGCTGATAAAATGGTGGATTCTTATTACAAAAGCTTCGGCGTACCGGCGGTTATTGTAAGACCGTTTAACACCTACGGCCCCCGGCAGTCGGCCAGGGCCTTTATCCCGACGGTGATTACACAAGCGCTGACGCGGGAAAAGCTGGCGCTGGGGTCGCTTGACCCCGTGCGGGATATGACGTATGTGAAAGATACCGTTGAGGGTTTTGTTGCAGTCGGGTTGTGCGATAAGGTGATTGGTCAAACCGTCAATCTGGGCGTTGGAAAGGGCGAAACCGTCGGCACCATGGTCAATACGATACTCGGCATCCTCGGCAAGAGGGAGATGGCGATTGAACAGGATCCATCCCGCGTCCGTCCGCCCCAGAGCGAAGTGATGCGGTTGATCAGCGATAATACAAAAGCCCGCGAATTATGCGGATGGAAACCCCGCTACAGTATCGAACAGGGTTTAGGAGAAACCATTGAATGGACCCGGAAGAATATCCATAAATACCGTTCCGATCGGTATGTGGTTTAAACGAAAGCAGCGAGGATTATTATGAACGACATACGGGTGATTATTCTGGCCGGCGGAAAGGGAACGCGGCTGAGACCTTATACAACGGTGTTTCCAAAGCCCCTGATGCCGATCGGCGAAACGCCGATCCTGGAAGTGGTGCTGCGGCAACTGAAGCATTTTGGCTTCAGAAAGGTGACGCTGTCGGTCAATCATCTTGCCGATCTGATTAAAACATTCTTCGGGAATGGCGAAAAACTGGGGCTTGAGCTTTCATACTGTATGGAGGACAAACCCTTGGGAACCGCCGGTTCCCTTTCCCTGGTCGATGACGTTACGGAAAATTTCCTTGTGATGAACGGCGACTTGCTTACGACAATGGACTTTTCAGCGATGATGCGGTACCATATCAAATCCGCTGCTCATGCGACGATCGGCGTTTTTCCGCGTGATGTAAAAATTGATTTCGGCGTTCTGGATGTGGGACCTAAAGGCGAGCTGGTTCAATTCAGGGAGAAACCATCGTATCGGGTTCTTCTGAGCATGGGGGTGAATGCGTTTCACAGGTCGGTGCTTGAGTTTATACCCAAGGCTCAGTATCTTGACATCCCGACGCTGATGACGAACTTGAAAAACGCGGGCAAAAATGTGCTGACGTTCCAGCCTGAATGCGAATGGCTGGACATTGGACGGCCCGACGATTATGAAAAAGCGGTTGAAACATTTGAAGGATCAAAGGCCCTGTATTTGCATGAAAATGAATAACGCCGGATGACAGGAAGAAAAAGAACGAATGACGCTCAAGATCGCCATCATTGCTCACAATTGCCGGGCCGGGGGATGCATGATTATAACGCATCACCTTCTCAGGTCGATGCTGGCGATATCGGATTTACACGACTATTTTGTGGTCTATTCCAAAGGATATGGTTATGAGGAGATTATTAACCGCTCCAATTGCCGGACATTTTGTTTTGATAAGCCGCAAAATGCGTTTCATCGCGGTTATTTTGAGTCGCTGGTGCTGCCCCGGATCATTAACGATTGCCGCCCGGATGTTATTTTCGGACCGGGCAACATCGGGCTTCGCAGACCTTCTTGCCCCCAGGCATTGCTGATTCATCACGCCTATCTATACCATACTTCCAAACATTATCCCCGGATAGAGTTTCGCGATCGATTACGCATCTGGGCGTTTCAGCGGCAGGTAAAGTCCTGTCTTCCAAGTACGCAAAAAATAATGGTTCAGACCCCCATCGTACAGAAGCGATTCAGCGATCATTGTAATTATCCTGCGGAAAGGATTAAGGTTGTTCGATTTCCCGTTCCCGTGGATATTAATCCCGATTCGAATTGCCCTGTGCCGTCGCCATTGGAGGGCTGCCGGGCTTGTTTTAAAATATTGTTTTTGACCCGGTATATGGCGCATCGAAATCCCGAAATCCTGCTGCCATTGTGTCAGCAGTACGGCGAACAGTTAAGAAGGGCCGGGGTATGTTTCATCACCGCCATCGGCTCTCATCAGAAGGGAAGGGCGGAATTGTTTCTTAAAAGGGTTCACGAATACGGCATGGGGGATCTCGTCGTAAATGTCGGGGAATTGTCGCGTCCGCAGGTTGTACAATACTATACGCATTGCGATGCGCTGTGGCTGCATACGCTGATGGAGACGCTCTGTCTGCCGTTTCTGGAGGCAATGACCATGGGGGTTCCGATCCTGTCGCCGGATTTTGATTTTTCCAGATATGTGTGCGGGAATGCGGCTCTCTATTATGACCCCTGGGATATACGGTCTCTTTATGAAAAGATTATTTGTCTGAAAGAGAACTCGGATTTAAGAAAACAGCTTGTTGCCGACGGCTATCGGGAAATAAAGATGTCTGACAAATTTTCTTCGAGCTGGGAAGAAACGGCGAAAGATGTGCTGGACAATCTTAGAGAAATTTCGAATAAATAAAATTCGGAGAATAGTATGAGCGATCTTGCAAAGAAATTATCGGGTAAAACTGTATTGATTACCGGCGGGACGGGGTCTTTCGGCAGGACAGTGACAAAGGGACTCCTGGAAACAAATGTCAAAGAAATCCGCATCTTCAGCCGGGATGAATTGAAGCAGGAAATGATGCGAATTGAATACGCCAACCCGAAGCTGAAGTTCTACATCGGCGATGTTCGCGACAAGGATTCGGTGGACAAGGCGATGCAGGGGGTGGATCTGGTTTTTCATGCCGCCGCTCTCAAGCAGGTGCCGTCCTGCGAATTCTTTCCGATTCAGGCGGTGATGACCAATGTCCTGGGCAGCAACAATGTCATCCAGGCCGCGGTTACGCACAAGGTTGAAAGGATGGTTTGCCTCAGTACCGATAAAGCCGTCTATCCCATCAATGCCATGGGCATCAGCAAGGCCCTGATGGAAAAGGTCGCCGCCGCCGCGTCCCGCCAGAACGCCTCCGGCAAGACCGTTGTCTGCAGCGTCCGCTACGGCAACGTGATGTGCTCCCGCGGTTCGGTCATTCCGCTGTTTATCAATCAGATCAAGCAGGGCAAACCCATCACCGTAACGGTCAAACACATGACCCGCTTTATGCTGCCCCTGCGGGATGCGGTGGCGCTGGTTTTGTTTGCCTTTGAAAACGGCAGTCACGGCGACCTGTTTGTCCGCAAGGCCCCCGCGTGCACCATCGAGGTGCTGGCTCAGGCGGTTAAGAATATCTTCAAATCCGATGTCGAGATTAAGGAGATCGGCATCCGCCACGGCGAAAAGATTTACGAAACCCTGCTGACCATGGAAGAACTTCGCCGGGCCGATGACATGGGCGACTATTACCGCGTCCACCTGGACGACCGCGATCTGAACTATACAATTTATTTTTCCGAAGGCGACAGGGAAGAACTCAAGCTTGAGGATTATCACTCCCACAACACCCGGCAGATGAATGTCGGGGAAATGGAAGAACTCCTGCTCTCACTGCCGGAAGTCCAGGCGGAACTGAAAAATTGGAGATGAGCGTGCTTCCAACTGCCGGACTTATGGCTGACTGCTAACCGCTAAAAGCTGAAGGACTCATGATGACTAAGAAGATCGGAATTACCGGGTTGTCCGGGTTTGTCGGGACGCATTTGCGGGACCGCCTCTCCAGAGAGCAGGAGATGGAAGTTCTTCCGTTTGAGGACGGTTACTATGACAATCCGGAGGCCTTTGTCGAATTTGCCAAAAAGGCCGATGTGATTGTTCATTTGGCGGGCGTTAATCGGCATGAGCCGCAGGTCGTGTATCAGAAAAATATCGAGCTGATGGAAAAACTGCTGGAATATGTCGATGCCTCCGGCAATAAACCCTGCATCCTTTTTTCATCCAGCACACAGATCGAGCGGGACAACGAGTACGGCCGCGGCAAAAAGCGGGCCATGGAACTGCTCGAAGCATGGTCGCAGAAAACCGGTGCTTTTGCCGTGTCAATGGTGGTGCCGAATGTCTTTGGCGACGGCGGCAGGCCATTTTACAACTCGGTTGTGGCGACGTTCTGCTACCAGGTGACTCACGGCCAGCAGCCGACCATTCTCCATGATGGCCTAATGACCATGATCTATATCAACAATTTGGTGGAGGACATCGTCAAGCTGATAAAGGAGCCGCCGGGCGGCTATCGGGTTGAATATATCAAACCGCGAGCCGAGATAAAAGTATCCGAACTTCTGACGCGGCTAAATAAATACAAGGATTTTTATTACGGCAGCGGCATGGTTCCGTCGGTCGGGTCGGATTTTGAAAGGGATTTATACAACACGTTTATTACCTATATGGATGCTTCCGATTGGGAACGGCATCTGAAGCTCAATACGGACGAGCGAGGCAGTTTTGTCGAAGTGTTCAAACTGGAAAACGGCGGTCAGGTTTCGTTTTCAACAACCAGGCCCGGCATTACCCGCGGCAACCATTACCACATCCGCAAGAATGAGAAGTTCTGCGTGGTCAGCGGCCAGGCCAGCATTAAACTCCGCCGGATCGGCACGGATAAGGTGATTGAATACAAGGTGTCCGGCGATAAACCCTCATGGGTAGAGATGCCCATTTACTATACACACAATATTACCAACATCGGCGAAATGGAACTGGTAACGCTGTTCTGGATTAACGAACATTTTAATCCGGACGATCCCGATACATTTTTTGAAAAGGTCTGATTTATGAAAGTAGTCACCATTTTAGGCACCCGCCCGGAGATTATACGCTTGTCTGCCGTAATGGCGCGGCTGGATAAGCATGTGGACCACAAGATTGTCCATACCGGACAGAATTATGATTATGAGCTGAACGAAATTTTTTTCCGCGATCTGGATGTCCGCAAGCCCGATTACTTTATGAACGTGGATACCTCCAGTTTGGGCAAGGTCTATGGCGGCATTCTCATCAAGGCCGAAGAGATCCTGCGGCAGGAAAAACCCGATGCGGTTCTTATTCTGGGCGATACCAACAGTTCCATCGCCGGCATTATCGCCAAGCGGCTGAAAATCCCCATCTATCATATGGAGGCGGGCAATCGCTGCTTTGATTTGAATGTCCCCGAGGAAACCAACCGGCGTATCATCGACCATATCAGCGATTTTAACCTGTGCTATACCGAACATGCGCGCAGGCATTTGTTAAGCGAAGGTCTGCCCCACCGAAGGATTTATGTAACCGGCTCGCCCATGCGGGAAGTGCTGATGACCCATCTGGATCGAATCAAACAGTCGGATGCAGTAAAACGGCTTGGTCTTCAAAAAGAAAAATTCTTTCTGGCCAGTATTCACCGCGAGGAGAATGTGGACCGGCGGGAAAGTTTGACACAGCTTTTGAATGCGATGGAAACACTGGCCCAGGAATTCGGCTGTCCGGTGGTTGTTTCGACTCATCCCCGCACCCGCAACCGTCTTGAAAAACTGGGACGAAAAGACCTCTGTGATAAGATCCAGTTTATGAAGCCGTTCGGATTTCTGGATTATGTGAATCTGCAGATGAACGCCGCCTGTGTTATTTCAGACAGCGGCACCATCTGCGAAGAATCGTCCATCCTGAACTTCCCGGCGATTACCTGCCGCAATGCGATTGAGCGTCCCGAGGCGATGGATACCGGCTCCATTGTCGTGACGGGTCTGGATGCCGATACGGTTATCGGTGCGATCCGGCTGCAGATGTCCGGTGATATCCGAAAGAATCCTGCCTGTATCCCTCAGGACTACAGGATTGACAATACCTCTGAACGCGTCGTCAAGCTGATTCTGGGAACAGCCAAACTGAGTCATTTGTGGGACGGCGTTCAATTTAACGATCTGACATAAAAATCAAAGCGCTGTCAGCAGCGGGCGGCCGGCGGCATCGCTCGATTTGCAGCTGACCGCGGAATGCTCATTGCCGACGGTTTCTTGTCTCTCTATTAATCTTTGGAGAATATATGAAAAAGGCACTGATTACCGGCATCACCGGGCAGGATGGTTCGTATCTGACGGAACTGCTGCTGGAAAAGGGCTATGAGGTCTATGGGATTATCCGCCGCAGTTCGACCTTCGGCACCGAACGCATTGAGCATCTGTATCAGGACCCGCACAATCATCCGAAACTCAGATTGATTTACGGCGATTTGACTGACGGCGGCAATCTGTCCACGATTCTCAGCGATATTCAGCCGGACGAGGTGTATAACCTGGGCGCCCAAAGCCATGTTCGGGTCAGTTTTGATCAGCCGATTTATACGGTCAATGTCGATGCGCTTGGAACCCTGCGGCTGCTGGAAGCGGTGCGGATGATGAAAAAGCCGCCGCGATTTTATCAGGCCTCCAGCAGCGAGATGTACGGTAAAGTGGTTGAGACCCCGCAAACCGAAAAAACGCCGTTCTATCCCCGCAGCCCGTATGGATGCGCCAAGGTGTATAGTTTCTGGCAGACGGTCAATTACCGGGAGGCCTACAATCTATTTGCCTGCAACGGCATTCTGTTTAACCACGAATCTCCCCGTCGCGGCGAGACATTTGTGACGCGCAAGATCACACGGGCTGCGACCCGCATTAAACTGGGTCTTCAGGAAAAGGTTTATTTAGGCAATCTGGACGCCAAGCGTGACTGGGGCTTTGCCGGCGACTATGTGGAAGCGATGTGGCGGATGCTTCAGGCGGATCAGCCGGATGATTACGTGGTTGCAACGAGTCAAACCCATTCGGTTCGGGAGTTTCTGGATGAGGTCTTCGGGTATCTTGAACTGGACTGGGAGAAGTATGTCGAGATTGATCCGCGATATTTCAGGCCGACAGAGGTTGACGTGCTTTTAGGGGATGCCTCCAAGGCCCGTAAGGTGCTGGGCTGGCTGCCGAAAGTAACGATGAAGCAGTTAGCCCGGATGATGGTGGAGGCGGATATGAAGCTGGCTCAAGATGAGAAGGTCATCAAGGAACATCGGGCAAAATGAGTATGTTTTTCAACAATAAACGCATTGTTATTACCGGCGGAGACGGTTTTCTGGGACGTCATCTTCAAGAGAAACTGCGCTCAAGGGGTATCCATCCAAGTCAAGTGCTTATCCCTCTGATCAAAGACTATGATCTGACCAAAGAGGCCGATGTTGTTCGGATGTATGAAACGATGCGGCCGGATATTGTCATCCACCTTGCCGCCCAGGTCGGCGGCATCGGCGCCAACCGTGAAAATCCGGGCCGGTTCTTCTATGCCAATATGGCGATGGGGCTGCATCTGATCGAACAGGCCCGCATTCGGAATCTGCAGAAGTTTGTACAGGTCGGAACGATCTGTGCATACCCCAAGTTTACGCCTGTGCCGTTTAAGGAAGAGGACCTGTGGAACGGCTATCCGGAGGAAACCAATGCTCCGTACGGCATTGCCAAAAAATCGCTGCTGGTGATGCTGCAGGGCTACCGGCAGCAGTACGGCCTCAACGGGATATACCTGCTGCCGGTCAACCTTTACGGTCCTGGGGATAATTTCAGCCCGGCCAGCAGCCATGTGATTCCGGCGCTCATTAAAAAGTGTGCGGATGCGGTTGATCGGGGGGATGATGCGATTGAATGCTGGGGTACCGGCAGGGCCAGCAGGGAGTTTATCTATGCGGCGGATGCCGCGGAAGGAATTCTGCTGGCAGCGGAACAATACAACGGCGCTGAACCGGTCAATATCGGGGCCGGTTTTGAGATTACGATCAAGCAGCTGGCGGAAAAAATCGCCCGTCTGACGGGTTTTAAAGGCCGGATATGCTGGGATGCCTCCAAGCCGGATGGCCAGCCCCGGCGGTGTCTGGATACATCCCGTGCGGAAGAGTATTTCGGGTTTAAGGCGAAAACGGACTTTGACGCCGGCCTGAAGGCGACGATTGACTGGTACCGGGAAAATCTTTTATAAGCGGGCAGCGGCTTAAAATGCGAATACTATTCATTACCCAATGGTTTCAGCCCGAAGCTACTTTTAAGGGCTTACCGTTTGCCAAAGAATTGGTAAAAAAGGGCCATCATGTCCAGGTACTGACCGGTTTTCCCAATTACCCGACCGGCAAGCTGTTTCCCGGATACAAGATGAAGTTTTTTCAAAGAGAGCAAATGGACGGCGTCGATGTTGTCCGTGTTCCCCTTTATCCCAGCCATGACAGTTCGGCGTTGGGACGTATAGTCAATTATCTAAGCTTTGCGCTGTCTGCCGCCGTATTGGGTCCATGGCTGACAAAAAAACCGGATATTATTTACGCCTTTCATCCCCCGCCAACAACCTACCTGCCGGCGTTTGTTCTGAAACTGCTCTATCGTGTTCCTGTGGTCTATGACATCCAGGATTTCTGGCCGGAGACACTGGCGGCTACGGGGATGTTTAATAACAGATGGGGCCTGAAGCTTGTTGACCTGTATTGCCGGCTGTTTTACAAGGCCGCCGATAAAATAGTGGTTTTGTCCCCGGGTTTTAAGAAAAAACTGATCGAAAAGGGGGTTCCGGAAGACAGCGTTGAGATTATTTATAACTGGTTTGATGAAAAAAATCTGGAAGTCCAAACAGATGATGCCGACCTGCCTGATGTCTTAACGCAGAAAGACACGTTTAAAATTCTCTTCGCCGGCAATATGGGCAAGGCCCAGGCCCTTGAAACCGTCTTGAAAGCCGCTGCTATTTTAAAAGATTCAAATCCGCCAATAAAGTTTGTTTTCATCGGCGGCGGTGTGGAGGTTGAACATCTCAAACAGCAGAGCGTTCAGATGCATCTGCCCAATGTCTGTTTTCTTCCTCCCGTACCGCATTCAGAAATTGCGGCCTATTTGAATGCGTCCGATGTTCTGCTGGTGCACCTGAAAAGGGACCCCTTGTTTGAAATCACTGTACCCTCCAAGATACAGGCCTATCTCGCGGCCGGCAAGCCCATTCTGTGTGCCGTTCCGGGTGATGCCTCTGATTTAGTCAAACAGGCCGGTGCCGGATTAGAATGTCCTTCCGAAGATGCAGACGCCTTGGCAAAAGTCGCCCTTGATCTGGCTCAAATGCCCATCGAGACGTTAAGCCGCATGGGGCGGCAGGGAAAAGAATATTATACCAAATGCCTTTCGCTGAAAGCTGGGGTCAACCATTTTGAGCAACTGTTTGGCGAGGTCATCAAGGCGCACTAAACAGCAGACACGGCTGAAAAAGAACGAAGATAACCAATCATTACAAAACAACTATTTTTAGGAGTTGACGATGAGTACGCAAATTCAAACGTGTAAAACCTGTTTTGTGGCAACATCCCATCCGGCGATTACAATCAATGCTGACGGTATCTGCAATGTATGCGAGTACTTCAAGAGCGAGGAAGGCCAAAAAGCCCTTCTTCATGTGATGAAAGTCAACCGCCTTGAAGAACTCAAGCAGATTGCCGCCCAGATGAAAAAGGAAGCCGCCGAGAAAGGTCTCAAATACGACTGTATCATTGGTGCTTCCGGCGGCTTTGACAGTCAGTATGTCATTTATATCGCCACTAAGCTGCTGAAGCTCAATCCGCTGGTTGTAAAATACAATAACGGCGTCTGCCACCCGCAATCTGATGAAAACCTTATCAAGGCCTGCAAACTGCTGAATCTGGACCTGCGAATTTATCCGGTCACAAAGTTTGATCGGCTCTATATGAAATACGCCACAAAAGCCCTGGTTAATTTGGGGGTATTCTTTACGGCCTGTTTTTCCTGCCATTTCATTGCGGTCTCCACGGTCTATCGCGAAGCCAGAAAGGAAAAATTGGGATATATCTTGACCAATACCAACTTTGTTGAAACGACCTTGGCCAAGGGAAGCCACGGTTTTATGCTAAAATCCCTCATTAAGGGTTTTTTCAAGGCAGGCCCCGTGAAAATGCTCAAGTTTCTTTACTATGAAGTCATATCGCAGTATTTCCTGATGCGGCTGAAACTTCAGTACAATGGTTTTACACCGCGGTTTTTCCGAAATATGCTTTCGCTGCATGCGACCCGGCCTTCGTTTTTGAAGCGGGTGAATATTAACGATTATGTGCCGTGGGACTTTTTGAATGTTGCCCAAATATTGCGTGATGAACTCGGCTGGGACACGCCGCGGCGGACCAAGATGCCCTATTTCCGGTTTGACTGCCATTACTCGGCGATGATTGACAAATCCTTCAAGCGGGTAACGGGGTTCTCGGAGCATGCGCTGCTGTGCAACTGGTTTGCACAGACAGGAATCCTTTCCAAAGAGGCCATTCAGGATGACTTTGCCTACATGAACGATGATGCCCGCATTGACAAGGAAATCAAAAAAGTGCTTGAAGAATTTAATATGAAAGCACTACTGTCCAACTGTTTGAATAAGGATTTACTGTAACATATTGAATATGATTGGCTTACAGGCAAAAACGAGTGTTATCGATTTGAACTTGGCGTTAAACTTTGGCCTATTTACCTTGAAAGGGATGGCCAATGAATGCCGGACGGACGGTTTTTGCCCAGATTATGGATTTTCTGCCCCGCAATGCATTTCGCAAGTGCATCGCCCGATACGGCGGACAGCACAAGGTTCAGCGTTTTTCCTGCATGGATCAGTTTCTGTGCATGGCCTTTGCCCAATTGAGTTATCGCGAAAGTCTGCGGGACATCGAGGCCTGTTTGCGTGCCGTGCCGTCGAAACAGTACCACATGGGCATTCGCGGCACCATCGCGCGATCCACGCTGGCCTATAGCAATCTCTACTGTTATGCCAGCGATGGTGTTCTTATTATGAACAACTATTTTGATGGGCTTCGCGATGAGATAGGTCTGCTGGGTTCAAATCACTGTCATGTTCTTAATAATTATATTCACTCTGACAGCGGTTCTTGTGTTTGGTGGGGATATACTCTCGAATCCTAGTCGGCTTGCCTGTAATCCTTTGTCTCAAAGAGAACCGGGACACACAAGCGGAATAAATGGGTTGACGCCGGGGCGGTTTTGAGGGAGAGAAGGCAGGAACGGAGGGGACTTGGAAAACGAAGAAATGAAAATCTGATAGCGAATGGCTCGTCGCTGCTTGATAAACAAACCATACAAAATACTGTTCCTGAACCCGCGGGCGCCTCAGGTGTTTCAGGATTTGGCCTGTGATTTGGCTTCTCATTGGCCGCCGTCTTTAATCTGGACAGAGGTCTCCGGCGTCATCCAGTTTCAGGCGAGTGAAAATCTGGTTGTCAAAAGCATTCCTCGCTGGGCATGCTACAATCGCAGAAATTATCTTACACGGGCATTTTCTTTTATAGGTTATTTTGTCTATACTTTTGTGAAGGTTCTTTTGGGCTCTTCAAAGTCCCTCCTTTTTATTGTGACAACTCCGCCTTTTTTGGGATTGATCGGATGTCTGTTCAAAAAAATCAGAAAGCAGAAGTATGTAATGCTTGTGTATGATATTCAGCCGGACGCTTTAATCGGGGCGGGGATTATGAAGATGGGCCCGGCCGCATCATTGTGGCGGAAAATCAACAGGGTCATTCTGAATAATGCCGATGCGGTTTTCACCATCGGCGAATATATGGCCGAAAAGTTGGAAAAAAATTTCAATGCATCAAAAACATCGCTGGGTCATATAGCCGTGATTCACAATTGGGGGGACACCGAATCGATAAAACCATTGCCCCGCGAGGAAAATCCGTTTGTTCGCGACTATAAATTGGAGGACAGTTTCATTGTTCTGTATTCGGGCAATATCGGAGCAACCCATGATACGGAAACATTGATAGGAGCGGCCCAAAAACTTAAAAGCATCCAGGATATAAAGTTTGTCATCTTCGGGGAAGGGGCAAAGAAGCAAACCATTGTTGATGCCAAAGAAAAATACGGTCTGGATAATGTGATAATCATGTCGTACCTGCCGCAAAGCCAGATTCACTATTCTTTTCCCTCGGCAGATGTTTCCATTGTAACGATTTCAGCCGGCGTTGAAGGATGTCTTGTGCCGTGCAAGTTTTACTCTTATCTGGCGGCGGGAAGTGCGGTGCTGGCGATTTGTAATCCTGAGTGTGAGGTGGCGGAGATTGTTGCGCAGGAGAAATGCGGGAAAGTGATTGCATTGGGCGATGATGCCGCCCTCGCGGCGTCGATTCTGCACTATTATAAAAACAAAGACGATCTGGACCGGGCCAGAGTAAACAGTCGAAATGCCGCCATGCAGAAATATTCCCGGAAAAACACTCAATTATATATTGATAAGATCGAAAAAATATATCCCGGATGTGATAAGTGAAGAAAAAAGAGCGACCATCCCCCATCTGACCGCAGACCGCTTTTTATAGGAATCTGATGCAAAAGAAAAAAACTCCCGTTGCGTTATTTATCGCCGTATTTGCGGCCCTGGCTGTCTTGGTTGTCGTGCAGAATCTTGTTCGAGAAAAGACGATATTGCTGACCGTTGCCGACAATGCGGGCGTATCGGTGCTGGAGACAATCGGCGATTCATTAGTCTGCGTTTTTCAGGATGGCCAAGCGGCCGTGTGGGACTGGAACACCCTGTCTGCGCAGCAGGCCGATTTTAAGGTGTCTTCCGACCGGGCGATTGTCCTGGACGCCGCACACCTGGCCGCTGTTGCCAAAACGGACAAAAAGATGTTGGCGGTTTATGCGCTTCCCTCCGGACAAAAACAAAAGGAAATCGGCGTCGGATGGGCCGATCAGGAGGTCTGGCCGCGGATATCCTTTGATAAAAGTGTTACAGCGATGATCCGCAAAAATGCGGCGGATTCTGCGGGCAAGGTTCTTTTTGAGTTTTTGACGCTGGAGGCGGACGCAGAACGGCTCGGTCCGGCAGTTACGCTGACTCTTGATGAAAAAACAGAACAGTTTGTCGATTTTGCGGCGGCGTCTGATCAGACGATTTATGCCGTCGGCTCAAAGGAAAAAGTCGGGCGGATTGCCGCCGTGGATATGCAGCAGGGGAAAATTGTCTGGGACACCGTTTTTGCGGATACCAGGGAGTTTTGCAGTGCGGTGATTGACCCGGACGGGAAAAACCTGTATGCGGGCAATCGGGATGGAATTCTATATAAACTGGATGTCGCGACCGGCGAAATTGTCAAGAAAATCCAGTTGCTGGAGGAAGGTGAAACCCGACCGATTACCAACGACTACTCCGTTCTGAATTTGGCGTTCAGCAATGACGGCCGATATTTTGTGGCAACCATTACTCCCAAGGCCTATCTCATCATGGCCCAGGCCGATGCGGTTTTCCACGCCTGCGCCCCGGCTGACAACCTGGTCTCCAAGATCGCTTTTTCGCCGGACAACCGGTTCTTTGCCACCTCGGACATTCGCGCCAGCAAGCCAATCAGGGTCTGGCAAATGCCGGAAGGGAAATGAAGAATATGCAAAATGTAGAATGTTAAATGGAAAAAAGTGGCCAGCTTTCGGCTATCAGCTAAATGAATTCTAAATTCTTAATTCTTAATTCTAAATTGGCAATCATCCGGGATATTGCAAAACGGGTGTTTGATGTTTTTGTATCGCTGTTCTTGCTGATTCTGTTCAGCCCGGTGCTGGTGACAGTTGCCATACTGGTTCGGATGAAGCTGGGATCGCCGGTGCTGTTCCGCCAGCAGCGTCCCGGCTTGAACTGCAAACTGTTTACCCTGTATAAATTCCGCACCATGCTCAGCAAGACACATGACGAACAGGGCAATCAATTGCCGGATGAAAAACGTCTCACGCCGTTCGGCCTTTGGCTGCGGGCAGCGAGCGTGGATGAACTGCCGGAGTTATTCAATGTGCTCAAAGGCGATATGTCGCTGGTGGGGCCGCGGCCGCTGATGGTCAAGTATCTGAGCCGCTACACGCCCCGGCAGAACCGCCGCCACGAGGTCAAGCCCGGCATTACCGGCTGGGCGCAGGTCAACGGCCGAAACGATATGACCTGGGAGCAGAAATTCGACTACGACGTCTGGTATGTGGATCACCGGTCGTTTGGGCTGGATATGAAGATTTTATGGCTGACGCTCTGGCATGTGATCGCCCGAAGGGGCGTCGCCAAGGAGGGCTACGCCACGGTGGATGAATTTTTCGGCACGAAAAGCAGCCAGCCGCCAGCTTCCAGCCCCCAGCAGAAACCAAAAATCTGACAGGTATCAATTTCGAGTGGTCTGCAGCAACAATGAAATAGTAATGGTAGGAGCTTTTGTATGAAAGACTATAAAAAGATTCGAGCATGGCAAAAATCGCATGAATTAGTGAAACAGGTATATGCTTTGACTGAAAAATTCCCTTCAAAAGAAATGTATGGTTTGACATCTCAACTACGACGCGCAGCGGTATCTATTCCTACAAATATTGCTGAAGGTTATGGTCGTACAACAGACACTGAAATTGCCCGCTTTCTTGATATTGCCTTGGGATCAGTTAATGAGGTGGATTATCTTCTTTTCTTGTCTTTAGAATTAAAATACATAAAAGATAAGGTTGAAAATTTAGAGGAAAAAGTCGTTGAGATCAGAAAGATGTTAACCGCATTTGTGAAGACCCTGAGAGGTACTGTACAAAAAGCTGATAGCTGATAGCTGGAGGCTGATAGCGATGCTTACACATTCTCAAATTGAAAAACTTGAATCCATCGCGGGCGGGTCGCCGTTCTATCGGGTTGACCGCCGGCGGTTTGAATCCAACTATGACGACCTGACGGCGGCCTTTTCGTCCCGCTATCGGCCGCTGGTCCTGGCCTATTCCTACAAAACCAATTACATTCCCTATCTGTGCCGGATTATCAAAGACAAGGGCGGCTGGGCGGAGGCGGTTTCCCGGATGGAGTATGATCTGGCTCTGAAGGTCGGACAACCCCCGGAACAGATTATCTTTAACGGCCCGGTTAAGACCTCGGATGACATCGAACTGTCCTTAAACAATGGAAGCATGGTTAATGTGGACAGTGAACCTGAATTAACGCTGGTGCAGGCCTATGCTCAAAAACATCCCGACAGGGAAATCCGCATCGGTCTTCGCATCAATATCGGCCTGTCCGACCAGTCCGGCCAATCACACATCCAGGACTCCCTCAAGGTTGGCCGTTTCGGCCTCGACCCCGACGAGTTAAATGTTAAATGTAAAATGCAAAATGTAAAATCACCCGCTGATAACGTAAAAGTAATCAGCTTGCACGGCCATACGTCCACCACTGACCGAAGCACGTGGTGTTTTGAGGTTATTGCCCGTACCTTGTGCGATATCGCCCGGACGTATTTTCCGGAGTCGATAGAATACATCAATATCGGCGGCGGTTTTTTCGGGAAAATGCGTTCCGGAATGCCGTTTAAGGATACGCCGACGTTTGACGATTATGCCCGGACCGTTGGCAGTGTCTTAAACGGCCATGCCTGGGTGCAGCAGAAAAAACCGACGCTGGTCATTGAACCGGGCGTGGCCATGGCGGCCGATTGCGTGAGTTTTATCGCCAAAGTCGTCAGCGTCAAAACGATTCGGGATCAGGTCTTTGTAACGGTGGACGGCAGTGCGTTCAATACAAAGCCGACGCTTCATTCGCTCACGATGCCCCATGCAGTGATAACCCAAAAACAGGGGCGTCCTGTCCAAACCTACAGTGTTGTCGGGGCCACCTGCATGGAAAAAGACATCCTGCTCAAGGATATCGCTGCGCCGCTGCCCGAGCCGGGCGATTACATCCAGATCGGCAATGTCGGCGCCTATACGCTGGTGATGACACCGCCCTTTATCAACCCCGCCCCGGCGATTGTGGCCGACGAGGGGCAAGCCCAGTTCAAACTGATTCGCCGAAAACAAACGCTGGATGACGTTTTCAGCAACTACAGTTTCTGAATTTAGATTTAAGAGACAAAGCCACGAATGCCGCGAAACAACACGAACAATAAATTCAACATACGTTTTTTATGCTGATGATTTTGGCGGTTTAAAATCCATGTAAATCAAGTTAATCGTGTCTAAAAAACAAATTGGAAATTGGAAATTGGAAATAAAAAATACGATTGTCGGTGACCATGTCCGTTTGCGTCCATTGACCGAAGCGGATATGGTTCTCAAGGTTACATGGTATAATGACGCCGCCGTCCGCAAGACGCTGGTTGTGGATGAGCACTTCGAACAGGAAAAAACGATGGCTTGGTTTCGGACACTTGCGGACAATGACGCGCGGGCCGATTTTCTGGTCGAGTCGCTGGACGGCGTTCCCATCGGTGTTACGGGGCTGATTGATATCGACCGCAAAAACAAAACCGCCCAGTGCTACTGTGTGATCGGCGAAAAAGCGTACTGGGGGCAGGGGCTTGGCACGGAAATCCATTCTATTCTCTTCCAATGGGGCTTTGAAACGCTTGGGATTGAAAAAATCTGGGCGCACATCCGCACGAATAACCCCGCCATCTTTCGTGTTGTCGAGAAGCTGGGCTTTCAGATTGAAGGGACGCTGCGGCAGGACAAAATTGTTGACGGTCAAAGGATCGACCTATACCATATCGGACTTTTGCGCCAGGAATTTATCCCGGCACATACTCGCTATGAGCTGTCATCAGTCAGCGATTAGCGGACAACGATTGACTGAATGTTAAATGTTAAATGTTAAATGTTAAATGTTAAATGTTAAATGTAAAATGTAAAATGTAAAATGTAAAATGTAAAATGTAAAATGTAAAATGTAAAAAGCTTCCGGGTATGAGCTTATGGCTAACAGCTAAGGGCTAATCAAATGAAAATTCAAAAGGTTGCGGTTCTCGGCGCCAGCGGTACGGTGGGTTCACTGACGGGCGGGCTGCTGGCCCAGAATGATATTGGCGTCTGGTTTTTAAGCCGTACGCAGGCCGGTTCGCAGAAGGGGCTTGCCCGTGCCCAGAAGCAGGCCCGTTCTGGGACAATTGCCAAAAACATCACCTGCGGCGATTACGACACCCTGCTGGCCGAGGCGTGCAGTCAGGCCGACTGGATTCTGGAGTGTGTGGCTGAGGATTATGCGGTCAAGCAGGCAATCTATGAAAAGGTGGACGCCCTGCGCCGCCCCGATTCCGTCATCAGCTCCGTGACCTCCAGTTTGGTTCTGGACGAGCTGCCCAAAGGGCGTTCCCATTCGTTCCGGAAGAACTTTCTCTCCACCCACTTTTACAATCCGCCCGGAAAGATGGCCGCCTGCGAGATCTGCGGCACGTCCCAAACCGATCCGGCGGTGGTGGACGTTATGGCGGATTTCTGCGCCGCCAAGCTGCGCCGAGCGGTAATCCCCGTCAAACCCACCGCGGGTTTCGCCGGAAACCGCATTGCGTTTGTCCTGTTTGCCCGGATTACGGAACTGGCGGTTGAACACGGTATCGAGATGATGGATTACCTTGTCGGCCCCTATACCGGCCGGCTGATGCCGCCCCTGGCGACGCTGGACCTGGTCGGCCTGGATATCCACAAGGCGATTATCCGCAGCTTGCAGGCCCATACGGATGATGCGTTCCATGACAAACTTGTGCTGCCCGGCTATGTCGAAAAAATGATCGCCGCCGGTCACCTGGGCAACAAGACCCGCGACAAGGGCGGCTTTTACAAAAAACTCGAAAGCGGGGAGTTTATGTATATCGACCCGGCCAGCGGCGGCTACATTACCGCCTTCCGCCCGCACGTCCAGTTTGTCGAAAAGGCCAAAGACCAGATTCATTTGGGCAGATACCGCGATGCGTTCCAGACGATTCTGACCGCCAAAGGCACTGAGGCGAATATTGTCCATGAGCTGCTGGCGACCTATATCGCCTATGCGTATATGCTGATCGGCCAGGTCACGGATGAGCGGTATGGCATCGAAGGCATCGACCGGGTGATGAGCACGGGCTTTAACTGGGCCAGTCCCAGCCTGATGGTCTATATGCTCGGCGGCAAAGACCGGGCGATTGAACTGATTCAGTCGCAAAACCTGCCGGTGCCGGACTCGCTGCGAACGGACAGTACTTCAGAGCAGTATGTTTTTAATGCAGGTAAGTATTTTCCGGCAAAATGAGGAAAAAGCGACCAGCGGCCAGCAACCAGCAGGACCAGAAAAAATGAAGGATTACCGAAACATTCAGGCATGGCAGCGTTCTCATAAACTGGCGCTGTTGTTGTATAAGATTACGGATAAATTTCCTGCCAAAGAAAACTATGGCCTGACCTCGCAGATCAGACGGGCGGCAGTGTCCGTGCCAACAAATATTGCTGAGGGATGCGGACGGACAACCGAGACGGAATTAACACGATTCATGGATATCTCATTGGGTTCGTTAAATGAGATTGAATACTTGCTTTTGTTATCTATGGAACTGGGCTATATCGAAAAGGAAGTCTATCAAAACCTTTCCAAAGAAGTTATTGAAATTCGAAAAATGCTTACCGCATTTGTAAAAACAGTACGCAAAAGCAATCGACAATGAAATGAAAAAGATCGCGGCCGGTTCAGTTTTCCTGCTGGAAGCTGGCGGCTGGCCGCTGGAAGCTAAGGATTATCGCAATGAGTGAACAAAAGGTCTATCTTTTAGGCGGGTATCAGACCGATTTTGCCCGCAACTGGGCGCGTGAGAACAAGCACATCTGTGCGATGATGCGCGAGGCGTATGAAGGGTCGCTGAGGACGACCCGGATCGAGCCGGCCGACATCAAGGCCGCCTTTATCGGCAACTTTGCCGCTGAGCTGTACTGCATGCAGGGGCACTTGGGGGCGTTCTTTGTGGATTTTGACCCGGCGTTTCGGGGCCTGCCTACCAGCCGGTTCGAAGGCGCCTGCGCCTCCAGCGCCCTGGCGGTCATGTCGGCCATGGCCCATATCCGAGCGGGCATGTATGACTGCATTGCCCTGATTGGCGTCGAACTGATGAAAACCGCCTCGCCGGCCAAAGGGGGCGATTATCTGGGCACCGCCGCCTGGTACAGCCGGGAATCGGCGGGCGTGGAGTTTCCCTTCCCCAAACTGTTCGGCAAATTGGGCGACGTGTATGAGGAACGCTTTGGCCTGGATGACACTTATCTGGCGCAAATTGCGGCGATTAACTACGCCAACGCCAAACTGAATCCCAACGCCCAGACCCGCGACTGGTTTATGAGCTATGACCATGCGTGTTCAAAAGGCCAATATAATTCCACCGTTTCCGGCCGGATTAAAGTAACCGACTGCTCGCAGATTACCGACGGGGCGGTCTGTATGTATATGGCCTCGGCACCGTTTGCCGCCGAATACGCCAGACGCTGCGGTATCACGCTGGAATCCATTCCGTATATTCAGGGCTGGGGGCAGACGACTGCCCCGATGGAATTTTCCGCTAAAGTGGCCGAATCCGAAAATCAGCCGTTTGTCCTGCCCTGGACCCGCAAGGCCATCACCGATGCGTACAGCCGCGCAGGTCTTAAGGATTGCTGGGACCTGGACGCCATCGAAACGCACGACTGCTTTACGACATCGGAGTATATGGCCATCGACCACTTCGGTCTGACCGCCCCCGGCCAAAGCTGGCGGGCGATTGAGGAGGGCGTGATTGAGTTAGGCGGCAAGCTGCCCATCAATCCATCCGGCGGGCTGATCGGCTGCGGCCATCCCGTCGGTGCTACCGGCGTGCGGCAGCTGCTGGATGCCTACAAGCAGGTGACCGGCACCGCCGGCGAATACCAGGTCAAAAACGCCCGCCGCGTCGCCACGCTCAACATCGGCGGCTCCGCCACCACCAACGTCTGTTTTATTGTAGGAAAATAAGGATTACCTGAAGGATAACGTTATGCCGGAAAATAATGTGGTGCAAATTGTTTCATTAACCCCCGAGTATGCTCAAGAAGCCGCACGGCTTCACATCGAAGGGATTAATCAGGGTTTTATCAGTTCTCTGGGGATTGATTTTGTAACCGCTTTGTATCGGGCGATTGCGCAAGACCCGCAGAGCTTTGGGTATGTTGCGGTCAAAGAAGGCAAGGTGGTTGGGTTTGCGACGTTTACGGCAAATCTGAAGGGACTTTATAAATCAATCATGAAGAAAAATGGATTTCAATTTGCCTTTCTTTTGTTTAGAAAGTTGGTTTCGTGGAGGATAATCCAGAAGGTTTTTGAAACCCTTTTTTATCCCAGCCGCATTAAGAAATACCAATTCCCGGAAGCCGAGTTTCTGTCGATGTCTGTATCGCCCGAGGCCAGAGGGCATGGTTTGGCAACCCGATTCGTCGAAATGGGCTTTAATGAATGTCAAAAAAGGGGGATTCAAGAGTTAAAAATTCTGGCCGCTGTCACCATCGGTCCCATTAACAAAATGTATGAAAAATTTGGTTTCAAGACGGTTGCTCATATTGAAAACCACGGCATTGTCAGCAATGTCTATGTTGTCCGAACGGATCATTTCGCTAAAAGCTGACAGCTAACAGCTACTTGTTAAACTTCAAAAAGCCCTTCTTCCAAATCACAAACGCTGAAACAGCGACAACCAGCAGATACACAACCACCGCATACCATGTGCGAATCTGGCTCATCGCCAGCCCGACGAACGCATACAATCCCGCCAGTCCGTAGCAGATCGCAACGGTCTTTTTCAGCGGAAGTCCCCGGTCCATCATCTGGTCATAAATATGTCCCCGGTCGGAAACGAAAAGGGGTTTTTGGTTGATGAATCGCCGCACCAGCGCCGTTGCCGTATCCAGAATCGGCAATCCGAAAATGACAATCGACGCCATCCACCACCTCGGCACCTGTTCGGCGAACAGGATCATCAGGGCCGCAACCACAAATCCCAGCAGCATACTGCCCGCATCTCCCATAAAGATTTTGGCCGGATGGCGATTGAACGGCAGAAACCCCAGCACCCCGCCCACGAGTCCAAGGCATACAATTATCCGCACCGGATCCCCTGTTTCGCTGAATCCCCACGTGGCGCGGTGGATTGACAGCAACAGCAGGGCGATGGTAATAATAGCTGTAACCCCGCCGCACAGGCCGTCCAGCCCATCCAGCAGGTTCAGCGAATTGGTTGCCCCCAAAACAAAGAAAACGACAATCGGGATTCCCAAAATCAGCTCTATTGTCAGCGAGATAGTCCAGCCGAAATACACAGTTGTATAATGCAGCCCCGGCCGGATCCCGACGTACAGCAGGGCGGTGGCTGCGACAAACTGCCCCAGAAACTTCTGCCAGGGCCGGATGTCGAGAATGTCATCGACCAATCCCACAAAGCAGGCGATGCTCCCACCCGCCAATATCCCCAGCAACTGTTTCAAACAGGTGTCGAACACCTCCGTATCCTTCAGCAGCACAATCCCTGCCAGTATTCCTACTACCAGCCCGGCTAAAATCCCCACGCCCCCTAAGTAGGCCACCGGCTCCTTGTGGGTTTTGACGGTGGCGTTGGGCCTGTCCACAATCCCCAGTTTCAATGCAATCTTTTTGCACAGCCACGTTGCCGCCAGTGCGACGACAAACGAATACGCCAACACCGGCCAGAACTGAAACGCCCAGCTCAACGACTTCTGGGGCCCCACAAATTCACTGAAAATCATACGTTCTCATCCGCCCAAAACTGATTTTTCCGATTTAACGCGCACGGGCAGTGTAAATCGATTCGCATCAAAAGTCCATACGTATTTATCGACAAAAATCAGTTGAAATCATCTGAATTTACGGTTAAATTTTGACGAAGATATCTCTGTGGGCAACTCAATTAATTGTACCGGTGCCATGAAAATCTTACTATCCTCAGTAGGCAGACGAGGTTATCTCGTCAAGTACTTCAAGGAAGCCCTTGGACCCGCAGGTCAGGTCTGGGGTGCCGACAGCAGTCCTTTTGCGCCCGCTTTTGCCTATTGCGATGGAACCGCCATCCTGCCGGAGGTCAAAAAGGATCATTATCCAAAGGCCTTGCTGGATTTGTGCAGGACAAACCGGATAGACATCGTTGTGCCCTTAATAGACCCCGAATTAGAGGTATTGAGCGGCTGGCGGCAGGCCTTTGAAAAGGAAGGGGTTATGATTGTGCTTTCGCCGGCCGAAACGATTGCGGTGGCGTCCGATAAATACCTTACCTGCCAGTTTGCTAAAGTCCACGGTTTGGGCACCCCTTTGGCGTTTTTGACGGTCGAAGAGGCCATGGAATCGCTGGATGCCCGCCAGGTGAACTGGCCGCTGCTGGTCAAACCCCGGCGGGGCAGCGCCTCGATTGACATCACCCGGTGCTATGACAAACTCCAGATTGAAGCGGCTGTCGAGGCCGTTCGCGAGCCGATGATACAGGAATTTGTTGCGGGCATCGAATATGGCTATGACCTGTTCGGCGACTGCCAGGGCCGTCCCGTCAGCGTCTATTGCAAAAAGAAACTGTCGATGCGTGCCGGCGAAACGGACAAAGCCGTCAGTGTTAATGATTCGGCCATGATTGAATTCGGCACGAAACTGCTGTCCTGCATGAAACTGGTCGGGCCGGCAGATGTTGATGCGATAGAAGACAAAGAAGGCATAAAACTGCTCGAAATAAACCCCCGGTTCGGCGGCGGCTATCCCTGCTCACACTTGGCAGGGGCGGACTTCTGCAAGAAAATTATCGCAATGCGAAATGGCCGGGACCTGAAGCCGGATATCGGCTCCTGCCCATCCGGTGTTTGTATGCTCAAGCAGGACGAAATCATCCGTCCTGACTGGCCCCTCCGATCGGATTAAAATTCCCCTCCCCCTGTCTGCGGGAAACGCCCAATTGCCTGTTAGGGGGCGGTCAGGCGCCAGACGACCGCCGCCAGAATGCCCAGCACAAACAGAAGCAGAAACGACAGCTTGACAATCGTGGGAAGCAGGCGGGTGTCATCGCGATGATGCGGCATCCCGTAAGACGGCGAAAACGATCCGTTTGCCCCGACCTGCTGAGCGGCGGCCAGATGGGGAGTTGTTTTGCGAATGCCCTTGTACAGCAGGCGAATGAAATAATAGATAAAAATGGAACCCGCCCAGCCGGTTGCCCAGACCGTACCATACCCGGCAAAAACGCCTGCCAGGCAGCCGCCGGCACAAAGCCCCCAATAGCCCCAGCGGGGGAGGTCAAGCCAGAAACTTTTGACGGGAACGATTTTGTCCTCCGTCTGCGGCATTTGGTCCTGTACCCGTGTCAGAACCTCTTTGTCAATAATCGGTTCGACACTCGGTTTTAAGAGGGTATCGCTCAATTTCAGCAGGGCGGCCTGCTCCTGATGCGTCTGGGTTTGTTTCGCATAGGTCTGATGGGCGCGGTCGGATAAACGCACCACCGCAAACACTCCCATGCAGGCCCCGAACAGGGCGCCAAACAGGGACAGGGACTGAATAAACTCTTTATCTTCGCGTCGTATCGGCATATTTCACCTCATATACTGTCATCCGCATAAAATATAATAAATAAATGTCAAGCCTGTGTATGAAAGAAATAATTTTATTGATGGACTATCGGGTGGCGTGTACGATAAACTCAGGTTTTTCGGCAGAAAAGGGGATAATTATGCGTCGTTGAACGCTGAAAATCGCCCCGCCGTTTACCCGAAAGGACGAAGTTTATGCAGACCAAAACAAGTATTGTCGCCACGCTGGGGCCGGCCTCCTCGACCGCCGCGATTATGGAACCGCTTGTCCGGCAGGGCGTTTCGGTATTCCGGCTGAATTTTTCGCACGGCACATTTCAAACGCACGCCCAAACCCTTGAGCAAATCAGCCGGGTTCGCGGTGTGCTGCCGTATGAAATCGCCGTCATGGGCGATTTGTGCGGCCCGAAGATACGCCTGGGGCAGGTGGAGCCGAACACCGTCCTTGCGGCGGATGCCGTGGTGACGCTGTCGGTCGGCGATGGGGTCGGCAATGCCGCGCATCTGACAACCGATTGCGTTGCTTTGGCCGGGGATGTCCGCGCCGGCCACCGAATTCTGATTGACGACGGGCAGATTGTCCTGAGCGCGCTCGAAAAAAGCGCCGCCGGCATCCGCTGCAAGGTGCTGGTGGGCGGGCCGGTCTCCAGCCGCAAGGGCATCAACCTGCCCGATACCCTGCTTTCCATACAGCCGATCACCGAAAAGGACTGGCAGTGTGTGGACTGGGCGATTGAAAACAAGCTGGATTACCTGGCCCTCAGTTTTGTCCAGAAGGCCGATGAAATCCGGCGATTGAAAGAGTATCTGGCCTCCAGGGGGTCGCGCATCCGCGTTGTTGCAAAAATCGAAAAGCCCCTGGCGGTCGAGAATATCGAATCGATTATCCATGCATCCGATGCGATTCTGATTGCGCGGGGCGATATGGGCGTGGAAATGGACCTGGCGCAGGTGCCGCTGGTGCAAAAGAAGATTACCGCGCTGTGCCGCCGGTTCGCCAGGCCGGCCATCGTCGCCACGCAGGTCTTGCAGTCCATGATTGAAAACCCCTCTCCGACGCGGGCCGAAGCCACCGACATTGCCAACGCCGTGATGGACAATGCCGACGCGATCATGCTTTCCGGCGAAACGGCCGTCGGCAAACATCCCCTGGCGGCAGTGGCGGCGCTGTCGCATATCTGCACGACCACCGAGCGGTTTCTGGATGCGTCCGGCCATCCGCGTTCACGGATGGATACCGCCCCCGAACTGGCCGCCAAGGCCGCCATTGCCCGCGCGGTGGGCGATATGCTGGATGAGGTCAAGGTTGCCTGCATCGTCGTCAGCACCCAGACAGGGCAGTTGGCCGGCCTGCTCAGCAAGGTCCGCGTGGATGTGCCGATTGTGTCCCTGTCCGCCGATACGGGTCTGGCCCGCCAATTGGCCCTGTGTTATGGAATGGTCAGCGTTGGGTATCCTGCCGCCGGCTCGTATGAACAGTGGATTGACGGTGTGGAAACCCTGCTTCGCAAAAACCGCTGGGCGCAGAAGGGCGACACGGTTTTGCTGATTCCCCCGCTGGCGGTGCTGTCGAAAAAAACCCGCAGCGCTCTGGTCCTGCACACGGTTGAGTGATAACGGGCCGTCTTAAAAACTGACGCCGGCCAGCCAGTTTTCCGCCAGCAGGGTTAAATCCTGAATATTGACTATTCCATCGGGCTGGCTCAGCGGGGCGATGTCCGCCGTTGCGCTGCCGGTCAGCCACGCCGCGCTCATCGCTGACATATCCTGCAGATCGACCCTGCCGTCTCGCGGATTCGGGGCGATATCCCCCGTTTGCGGACCGGCTGAAATGCGTTCAAACTCCAGCGCCGGGTCATCCTGCAGCATAAACCCGCCGCCGCGGAGAATCAGGTTGTACTGGGTGAACAGGTTCATCCCGATGATGCCGTCCAGCGTGCCGCCTTCCGGGCTGAAGACATCCAGCAGCACCACGGGCACATTCGCATAGTCCAGCCACTGGCCCATCGCCGGAATCGTCAGCGCATCCACATAAAAGCCCGGCGCCATAATCGACTCGCCTGTTACGCCTTCGATTTCCACCTCAAACTCCTTGGCCGCCGGCGTCAATCCCAGACGCGCCGCAATCCGCGACCCGATGACGGTGATTTGGGCGCCCGTATCCAGCATGAACCGGTCTTTGTCGATGGCGCTGCGGCCGCCGTCGGTCAGATCGACCCCGTGAATAAAAAACAAGCTCTGCGATGCATTGCCCATGATAATCGAAGGCGTCGCGGGCACATATTCGATGGTGAATAAGTCAATGGTGGGGATGTATTGAACATTCAGCGACCCCAGCGGTTTGAGTTCCAGCGGAACCTTGTTGGGATAGCCGGGGGCGGCGGGGTCGTCCTGCGTATAAAAGGAAATTTTCGGCCCGGTGTAGCTTTTGCCGTTGTGGGTGATGGTGAGCATCTGGTCGGCCTGGATGTGCGTGTCGAAATACACGCTCATCGGACTTCCGATCGCCGTGACCAAATCCGGGAAACTGCCGGGGTTTCTCCCGATGATGGTGCTGATGTTGCTTTGACCAACCATGCCGGCGGTGGCGGTCAGGATGTATTCGGATTGTCCCAGACCGTTGGGTTCCAGCGCATCCAGCCCGTCCATAAAGAGGGCATAAGGCCAGCTGACCCACGCATCGACCGAGCCGGTTACGCCGGTTACCTGCGTCGTATTGCTGGTTAGATAGGTCGAGTTAAACAGCCCCGCATTGACGGCGTTTTCATAGCCGATGACATGGGCGCTGGCGCCGGTATCGAAGATGCCGACCATATAATCCCGCTGCCAGTCCGAGCCGCTCGGAAAACTTCCGCGAATCGACGATTCAACCACCGCGACCCAGTTGTCCTCGGTTTCACGCCGGTTGGTTGCCGACACGACAATCCACGGCACAAACCCGTCCACCGGCGGCGAGTCGATGATGTTGGATACAGCCGCCGTTGCGGCAGGTTCGGCGGGAGCGGCGAAGCGGTCCTGCGTCGTCTCTTTGGGGTAATACCGGATTTGTTTAATCCGGGACCCCGCCGGGCCTTGCCAGTTGACGGATTCGGCTGTGAGCGGCAGTGGGGCGGCCAACAGCAGCGCAGCGGTCCATCGCATCATCCGCCGGATGGAAAAAGAATGAGTGCACCGGATGTTCATTGTCGTGTCCTTTCTCAAATAACGAATCCCAGGGGATTTGTTCTTTTTTCGGCTAAATCAAGCCCCCGCAAAACGAAAAGAATGCTCTGATTTTCAACTCATTATAGAACACATCTTCGGCCAAAACAAGGGGGTTTAGGGTCTGGAGGTGAAAAATGCCCGATAAAAGGGTGTTTTTCGATGCAATAAGCGATGTCAGGGCGTTTCCGGGGGGCGTTTTTCCGCCGTCCAGACGGTTTTAAGGCGCCTGAAAAATGCAAATTGGGGCCGGATTTTGCTTAACCGCCGTCGGGGCCGTGCCGATAATTTTAGCCGGAAAACGAGTTTTAGCTTTCAGGAGACATCTATGGGTATTCAAAACTGGTCGGATAGTGTCGTGCTGGTCAACTTGTCCAACGAGCCGGACATGGGAGAGGAACTGCAGACGGTTATCGAAATGGTGGCGACCGATGCCGGGCTGGATGTGGTCATCGATTTTTCAGAGGTGGCTATCGTAACATCGTCCAGTATCGCCAAGCTGCTTAAACTTCGCAAAGTGCTGTATGACAACGGCCGAACGGTATTCCTCTCGTCGGTCCGTCCGAAGACGAAATCCATCTTCAACATCACCGGCCTGGACAGTGTGTTCAATTTTGTCGAGGACCAGTTTATCGCGCTGGCCTCGCTGCAAATGGTCAACTGACCGCAGGAGAGCGAAGGAACGATAAAATCGGGCAGACGGTCTATTGACGGTTTGCCCGATTTCTGTTAAGGTGTTTTACAGACAGAGCGCGGCACAAGCGCATTTCGAATATCACTGGCGTCAGCGGTTTTCGCAATCTGCTTGTCCGGCACTATGCGGGAGTTTTAACGATGGATGCACAAGCGGTGCAGCAGATTCAGCGGATACTGAATTATCAGTTTCAAAATCCCCAATTGCTTGACGAGGCCTTTCTGCATTCCTCGGCGGCGGACCCCCATCGCTCCAGCAACGAACGGATGGAGTTTCTCGGCGACTCAGTGCTGTCGCTGGTCATCTGCAAAACCCTGTTTCTGCGGTTTCCCGACTATCTGGAAGGGAACCTGACCAAGATTAAAAGCCGCCTGGTGTCCCGCAAAACCTGCGCCGAGCTGGCCAACCAGCTGGGGCTGCCGGCGTTTCTGCGGGTGGGCAAAGGCATGGACAGCAGCCGGGCGATGTCGGGGTCCATTGCGGCGGCCAGTTTCGAATCGGCGGTGGCCGCCCTCTTCCTGGACGGCGGAATGGATGCGGCGGAAACATTTATCCTGGCCCAGTTCAACCCGCTGATTGACGCCGCCGACGCCGAGCAGCATCAGGAAAACTACAAATCCGTCCTGCAGCAGTACTGCCAGCAGGAATACAGCTGCATGCCCCTGTACGAAGTGCTGGACGAAAAAGGCCCCGACCACAACAAGTGCTTCGAGGTTGCCGCCGTCATTCGGCACCATCGCTATCCGGGGGCCTGGGGGGTAACCAAAAAGGAAGCCGAACAGCGGGCGGCCCTCAACGCCCTGCGCCAGCTGGGATTAATCCCGGATGAAACGGACGATATGCCGGCTTAACCGGTTACCAGCCAGCTGAGGAGGTTGAGTACGAGAATCGCCATAATCATAAAGCCGCTGACGGTGGCAAACAGCACCAGCGATTCAATCAAAAACCGCCGAAGGAACAAGACCCGCATCTTGGTGGCCTTATAGACCATCGCGATGGCCGCCACCAGCGGAAACATCCACAGCATGGACACGGCGTCCATGCCGATCGGTTCCGGCGCGGTCAGTGCCGCCAGCAGGGGTGCCCACTCAGCCATGGTCTTCGTCCTCCCGGCCGATCATCTCGCCGCGCCCGCAGTAGGCCATATAAACGGCGCTCAGGATGCACAGCAGGTTCAGCAGCCCGGCGATGCCCGTGTAAAGCTGGCCGATGTCGCAGGGCCGTCCGTAGGCGGGATATTGTCCGTTTTGGGTGATATTGCCCAGGATGCCCACCGCCGGCGAGCACAAAATCTGCGCGTAAAACCAGATGCGCCCGCCCACCCAGTCCACAACGCCGACCGAGCCGATGTACAGCCCGGTCACGAATAAACCGGTAATCACCGCGAACAGAATCACGGCGCGTTTGCGCTCGCGGATCAGCCAGTGGCCGGCTCCGGGCACAATCCAGGCGGCCAGGCCCACGATGACCAGCCACAGGCCCTGTTCAGAGGCGGTGCGATTGCGCGGTTTCTTTTCCATTACAGCACTTCATCCGGCACGGGCATTTCTTCCGGCCGTGTTTTGCTTTCCATTTCTTCCTGAGTGATTTCGGCCTTGTAACCCATGCGCTTCAGGATATTGGCGGTGTCAAAATGCACCAGCGGCAGCCCCGCCGACTGCATGGCGTTCAATTGCAGGGCCGTCTGGGCCTTGTTATCCAGATAGTCCTTCTCGGCGGCCGGCTGGCGAACCACCGACTTGACGACATAACAGGTGGCTGTCGGCTCAAACGCAAGCAGCGTCTGAATCGTGCCGGTGGATTCGGCGTCTTCGGGCAGCAGGGCGTACAGCCGGTTGGTCAGCATGTTGCCGACCAGCCGGCGCTGAATGAACTGCGCCGACGCAGGGCTTTCGAGCATAATCCGCTTGGCGGTTTCAATATCGGCGGCCCCGATGCGAAGCTGCTGCCTGAGCGTGCCCATTTCAACGGCGCCGGTGCCGGCGCTCTGATTGGGGTCGGCAGGGGTCTTGGCATAGACGGCGTTGTAGGCGGCCATCCCTTCGTCCCAGCCCTTTTCCTCGATTCGCCGGGCCAGTTCAGCGGCGCGGGTCTTGGCGGTTTCCATCGCATTGGACAGGAGCAGGTCTTTCTTAACGGTGTCTTTGAGCCGGAAGGCGGCCGTTTCGGGTTGATTCTTAAACAGGGCGAAGCCGTGCGTGCCGAATTCAACATCCATGTTCGCCGGCGTCTGGGCGTCCTGAATGCCGATGATGCGCACCATCGCCATGACCCCGTGATATTGGGCTTCCCCGCGGGCGTAATAGCCGCCGAGCAGCGGGCCGATGTTTTCCCAGACCCGTATCGCCGGCATTCCAATCTGCGGCCGTTCGGGCTTTTCGTTTGTCACGGCCATCGCCAGGTCTGCCAGCCGCAGGGAGTCGCGCTGACGCTGAATGCTCAAACTGTTCAAGACCTCGTCGTCGGCAAAGGTCTCGGCGCCGAACCAGCCGGTCTTGCCGGCGGTGACGGCGATGCCGTATTTTTCCGAAAGCGTCTTGGTGACCGCCTGGAAGTCGGCGGCGGCTTTTTGAATCTGTTCGGCCGTCGCTTCATCGAGGTTCAGCGTTTCAAAGCCGGCCTCGGTCTGGCTCTTAACATCGTTGAATATCAGATTGGCCTGTGAGAGCGTTCGTTCATTCTCCAGCCGGCGGCGTATCAGCTCTTCCACTTCGGCGAACGGCTGGGTCTCGGTAATCTTTTCCGATTCGGGATTGTTGGGGTCCGAGGGCCTGGTGTTCTGGAACTGGCTGATGTTGCGGCTGTAATAGGTCTCGATGGCTTCGGTGGAGGGTTTTTCCGTCAGCGTCTTGACATCGTCCAGCTTGACGGCCACGTATTCCATCTGGACGCGCCGCCCCAGCTGGTAGCCGAAACCGAACGGGTTCTGGTCGGTGGGGATGTTTGCCCGGGCGTTCTTGTAGGCCTCAAACTGCTGCTGCAGCTGTTCATCCGATACCGCGGCGTTGGGGTCCACAAAGTCGGCGGCGGCAATCTCCACAAAGTCCGCGTCGATTCGTTCCTTGCTGCGGCCCAGAAAGGCCTTGATCTGGTTAATCGTAACATCCTGACTGTCGGTGACGGCGGCCGCATAAGAGACCACCCCCATCATGTCGGCAAAGACGCGCAGTATCTGTTCTTCCGAGAGGTTGTTTTTGGCGATGACGGAGTTGACCAGTCCGGCGGCGTCTATTTGCCCGCCGGTCATCGCCGGAATCGCCATCCGCAGCGTTTCAGCGGCGCTGGCAGTCGGCAGAATATACCCCGCACGATACGCCTCTTCCCTCAGGAGAATCCATACGATTTCCGGCCGCTGGCGCGGCTGGTTAAAGTAGCGTTCCACATCCTCGACGGTCAGATTGATCCGTCCGTTTTGGGCGGCTTGCTTGAGGGTCGCGGCAATGTCGCCGCCAAACTGCGAATCCCCAAACAGCAGATGCCCCAGCAGCGGCCCGCCCAGTCCCCGGCCGCTCTGCGCCAGCAGCATCCGGTCGGCCATCAGCATTTGCAGCACGGCCAGTTCGCTCTGGGCCTGGAGAAACTGACGGGTCTTGATTTTGCCGCCGTCGTAGGCGCCGATCAGCTGGTTGCCGCCGCCCCCCAGCACGCTGACCAGAATCTTGATGCCGAACGAACCGATCACAAACGACACCATACAGAAAATAACCACGAAAACCATGATTTTGCGGTTGTTCTTGCGAATCCATTTGACCAAATTCATACGCGTTCCTGCCTTTTTGAACCAAATCCCTGTTATTCAAACGAGTTATAAAACCCAAACACTATACCCAAGCCCGGCGGCTTTTCAAGAAAAAACCGGACGCCCATCAAAAGAAAACCGTAAATTACAAAAATCACAGCCCTATTGTGAGGATATTAACCAGAATATCTCTCTTTATCGGCGATGCCCCCCGCATCTTCGCCCACCTTGCCGCTGACGTCTCATTTCTTCAAATTGTAAATTGTAGATTGGGGATTGGATATTGTGTGAGGATGTGAAATGCAAGTTACAATTTACAATATCCAATTTACAATCCGTTTGTCCTTCCATAAACGCCGTCAGGGCGTCGGTGTTGGCCGCCGCGGTCGGCGGATGTCCTGCTGTTCAAAGGAAAGAGACGAAAAAGAAGAGTGGGTTCCCTTCTTCTCATTCTTTACATTCTTATCATTCTTGTATGTGACAGCGTGTTGTTGACCGGCTGACAACGTGTTGACAATTTGATGTTGAACATTTTCCTCCTTTTGATAATCAGCCCGCTTGGCGATGGTAATAATGCGGAATTTCGTTTTTTTTGTTGTTGAATTTTTCCCGAATTGACCAACGCGGGGGGGGGCAGGCGCAATCCTGTTCGGCACTCAATTTGCTCTTTGTTAATTTCATATAGCGTTCATGGTCATTCGATTTAGTTTATCGGCGGGCACGATGACTGGCAAGTTATTT
>JAKEGM010000042.1 GCA_022615575.1 Planctomycetales bacterium | reverse complement strand
TAAGCGCACGATGATTTCGGCACCCTGATCGCTGAGGCATTTCAGGTTTTGCAGGATTATTGTATTGGACACGCCGGTGTACTTGAAGTGCTTTTCAGGATCCATATGTTTCAAATCATAAAGGAAAAGCTCTGTAAAGGCGGCTACCTGCAGAAGGGTTTTCGTATCAGCATATCCGGAGGTATCCACCGTCCGGTGGAGATCCAGTTGTCCGCAGGCTTTCAGAAGATTCAGGAGAAATTGCGGTTGCATGAGCGGTTCCCCGCCGGAGATAGTCACACCGCCATTGGATTCATCATAAAACACCGTGTCTTTGGTAATTTCAGCGACCACCTCGTCGACCGACATGGTCTTGCCCACAAACTGCACCGCTTCGGTCGGGCAAATCCTTGCGCAGGTCTGGCAGAATCGGCAATCAGACGGAACCCACTGAGGTCCATCCGCCGAGTTCGCAATTGCTTTATGAGGGCAAATCTGGATGCATAATCGGCAACCAATACAACGGTCTTGATGATACAGGCGCTCGGTCGTTCCCTCAATGCCCTCCGGGTTGTGGCACCACCAGCAGGCCAGAGGGCATCCTTTGAAGAAGACGGTGGTGCGGATGCCGGGTCCATCATGGATGGCGTATTTTTTTATGTCGAATATTTTTCCGGTTACCATCAAACAGACTGAGCACGAATCGGATTCAAAACCGCTCAGTGGTTTGAATAATGCATCGCAAAAGAAAAGCTGTCAAATCATTTGTGTGAAAACGGCTTTGATCTAAAGGCTTTTTCGTGATACAGAAATTTTGAATGGGCCGGCTGACATTTGCCAGAACGCATTGACAGTCGGTAAACAGGCAATAGAGGAGAAAACTCGTCAGATGCCAAAGGTAAGGATATCCGTCGAAAATTTGACTATCGACGCCGAGTTGTTTGATACTCCCACCGCCCAAAAAATACTTGAGGCACTGCCGCTGGAAAGCGCGGTGAATGTATGGGGAGACGAAATTTACTTCGACATACCGTTGCATCTTAAACAGGAGCCGGATGCCAGAGAAGATGTCGCCGTGGGTGATTTGGGGTACTGGCCGGCCGGTCCGGCCTTTTGTATTTTTTTCGGCCGCACCCCGGTCAGCCGGACGGACCAACCGCGCGCTTACAGTCCGGTAAATGTTTTCGGGCGCGTTGTCGGAAATGCCAAGCAGTTTAAAGACGTCCCGAATGGGGCGATCATCCGCGTTACATCCGTAGAAGCATGAATTGGAAAAGGCGCCAATTGAAGGGAGGTAACCAATGGCACAAGATCCTGCAATCGGCTACAAGGTGACGGCAACTATTCTCAATGTTAAGGGTCATTGCAGCGCCGGCCATCAAGCCGGAGAGAGTTTTGAACTGAGCTGTCACAATCCGGCTGGTCTGTGTGGTTTTTTTTACCACGACATCTTCCCCAGTCTTCAAACTTTACAGTTCGGCGGCAACCTGCCCTGGTGGGAAGGGGATGTTATTCAACTCCAATGCCCGGACAGTTACAACCTCGTCATGTTGCAGCTGGAAAGGTCGAAACGATCATGAAGCGGCCTAAAGTTGATCCGTTCGGAGGCGATCATGCAACCGGTTGCGATTGAAAGCGTGTTGTCTCCCTGGGAACCCGGCATATTCAGCCTGACGCTCTACGCTATACTGGTACTGGCGTTTGTTGCCTCGCAGCTTTTTCTTGCCTCCTGGTTGGGGGAAAAGAAAAAAACTCGGGAGAAATTACGGCCCTACGAATGCGGGATTATTCCAACCGGCACTGCCCGCCTGCGGTATCCCGTTCCTTTTTACATGGTTGCGATCTTTTTTCTACTTTTTGACGTCGAGGGGGCCTATATTTTTACCTGGGCGATCGCCTGGGAAAAACTCGGCTGGTCCGGGTGGTTACAGATATCCTTTTTCATCGTTTTATTGCTTCTCGGTCTTGTCTATATCTGGAATAAAGGAGGACTTGAGTGGGGGCCGGCCGCGCAAAAGATCTAAAGGGGCGACTGTTAAATAATGCGGATCTTCTGATCAATTGGTCCCGTAAATATAGTCTCTGGCCGATGTTTTTCGGGCTCTCCTGCTGCTTTGTCGAGGAAGCCGCCGCGTTTACTTCACGCTACGACCTTGCCCGATTCGGAGCTGAGGTGCTGCGCCCGTCACCCCGCCAGGCAGATCTTCTGATTGTCTCAGGAACCCTATTCAAAAAAATTGCACCGGTTGTTTTAAGGCTTTACGAACAAATGGCCGAACCCAAATGGGTCATGTCCATGGGATCCTGCTCCAACTGTGGCGGCATGTATGATGTTTACAGCGTCGTGCAGGGAGTGGACCAAATCCTGCCAGTCGACATATATATTCCAGGTTGCCCCCCCAGGCCGGAAGCGCTGCTGCAGGGGCTGGTGATGCTGCAGGAAAAAATCGGCGCCGAAAAACCCAGCCGCTCGGTGCTCCATCTCAAGGGCGGCACCCAAGGCAGTCAAAAACCCATTTTGGTGGATGGACAAACCAAATCCCGGGACCCGCGAGGTCCTGGAATGGAGGGGACCGTAATTCGAGGTACCTCGGTGGTTCCGCCGGAATTCCAGGATAGTCGTGCCGATCTGATGTGGACCCCGCCGCCGCGGCAGATCGAATTAATTGGACCGGATAAAAACCTTGCGGCTGTTTTGGCAAACCGCTTCGGTGAAACCGTCCGAATTTCCCCGCGGGTTTCCGATATGCTTACCATCCAGGTCGCACCCGACCGTGTTAAGGATATCCTGCTTTTTCTCAAATCAGAGGCCACGCCCAAGTATAAGCGGCTGGACGATCTGACAGCCATTGATGAATCCGCCCGCCGTGAGCGCGCCGCCTATCCGGATTACACGCTCGTATATCAATTGCTGTCGTTTGAATCCGGCGGCCGCTTGCGCTTAAAGGTACCGCTCACCGGTCGGGACCCGGTCACCCGCAGTGTAACGGATATCTGGCCTTCAGCCGACTGGTATGAACGCGAAGTATTCGACCTGTTCGGTATCCGGTTTGAAGGCCACCCCAACCTGCGACGAATTCTTATGCCCCATGACTGGGAAGGATATCCCTTGAGAAAAAGCTACCCCGGCCGTGCCACGGAAATTCCGCCATACACCCTTGAAGAAGCCCGCAGACAGCAGCCTCTGGACGGCGGGATTTTTGTTGAGGGGTCCGCGGCTGAGCACCAGCTTGTTTTGAATGTAGGCCCTCACCATGTCAGTACCCACGGATTGATGCGCTATATCGTCACCCTCGAAGGTGAAGAGATTACCTCGCTTGAAATGGATATCGGCTACCACCACCGGGCCGCGGAAAAAATCGCTGAGCGGCAAACTTGGCATCAATTTATTCCGTATACGGATCGGGTCGACTACCTTGCCGGCGCGGCCAACAATCTGCCATACGTTCTGGCAGTGGAGACCCTGGCCGGCATCCAGGTTCCCGAGCGGGCCCAAGTTATCCGTGTGATGCTGAGCGAATTTTTCCGTCTGAGCAACCATCTGGTTTTTTTTGCCACCTATGCCCATGATGTCGGAGCGATGACGCCGAATTTCTATACCTTCCGCGAACGCGAAATGATTCTGGATATTGTGGAACTCATCACGGGAGGGCGACTGCATCCGTCTTGGTTCCGGCTGGGCGGGGTTGCGGCCGACTTGCCGGACGGCTGGAAAGAAGCGGTCGATCGATTTGTCAGAATTTTTCCAAGCCGCCTGATGGAATATGAAACTTTGATTCGGAAAAATCCCATCTTTAAAGCCCGCACTGTTGGAATTGGACGCCTGAGTCTGGACGAAGCCATGGATTGGGGTGTCACCGGTCCTAATTTGCGGGCCTGCGGGCTGCCATGGGATCTCCGTAAAAAGACCCCCTATTCCGGATACGAGAACTTCGACTTTGAGATCCCCACGGCCGGTGAAGGCGACTGTTATGCGCGTTACCTGGTGCGGGTGGAAGAAATGCGCCAGAGTTTGCGCATCATCGAACAGGCTGCCGCCAATATGCCGGCCGGACGCTATATGACCGAAGATTACCGCTTTGTGATCCCCCAGCGCAAGGACATGCTCAAGGATATCGAGAGTCTTATTCATCATTTTATCAACGTGACCCGCGGACCCAAGATACCCCGCGGCGAGGCTTATGCAGCCTGTGAGATACCCCGCGGCGAGCAGGGTTATTATGTCGTCAGCGATGGACTAGGCTACTCCTATCGCACACGCATTCGAGGGCCGGGATTTGCCAATATTCAGGTAATGCCGCTGATGGTGGTGGGGGCTACCATTGCCGATTTGATCGCCATCTGCGGCTCGCTGGATTACATACTGCCGGACATCGACCGTTGATGGGAATTTGGAAGGCGGATTACCAATTGAAAATAGACCAACTGCAAGGCCGGAAATCATTATGACACCCGCCGATCTCACAAAATCGCTGGCCGAAAAGATCGCAACCGTCGACCACCCTCGAGAGATGGTGGTGGATGTCATGTTCGCGATTCAGGATTATTACGGTTATTTAACCGACGAAGGCGTGGAAGAGAGCGCTCAACTTCTGGGGATGTCCCCCCTGGAGGTTGAACAAGTTGCCACTTTTTACCCGTTTATTTACCGCGAACCGGTCGGCAAATACGTGATCCATGTGTGCGACAGCGTAATTTGCTGGATGGATGGCTATCAATCCATAAAAGACTATCTTTGTGAAAAGCTGGGGATCCAGGTAGGTGACACGACACCGGACGGCCTATTCACGCTGTTGCCAGTCTGCTGCATCGGCTATTGCGATCATTCGCCGGCAATGCTGATCAATCGCAATGCATACGGCGATCTGACGGCAGAGAAAATCGACAGGATTTTGGATAAATTAAGGGCGGAACCACAGTAGGAGCCGGAAGGCATTTTGTATGTATCCACAGGTTCTGTTTCAAAACCGCAAACCAGGCCGCGTTGCGACACTGGAAGAATACCGGCAGAGCGGCGGTTACCAGGCCCTGGCCGGAGTTTTAAAGGACTATTCGCCCAAAGACGTCCAGGAAACGATTCTGGCCTCAAATCTGCTCGGGCGGGGTGGGGCCGCATTTCCAGCCGGAATGAAACTGACCTCCGTCGCCGATGATGCTCCTTTTCCGCGGTATATTGTGTGCAATGCCGACGAGATGGAGCCCGGGACGTTCAAAGATCGCGTTCTGCTGCAGACCGATCCCCACATGATGATCGAGGGAATAATTATTGCGGGTTTTGCGGTCCAGGCTGAACACGGTATTATCTTTATTCGACCGGAATATGAACAGGCCGCCCGAATTCTTGAACGAGAAATTGAGATTGCGAAAAATGAAGGCTACTTGGGCCGATGCATCATGGACAGCGACTATTCATTGGAAATTGCCGTTCATCGCAGCGGCGGGCGCTACATCTGCGGCGAAGTCACCGCCCAGCTGAACGCGCTGATGGGGAGGCGGCCAAATCCCATGAGGCCGCCGCCATATCCTACGGAAAAAGGCCTCTGGGGACTTCCAACGGTTCTTTCGAATGTCGAAACCTTTGCCTGTATCCCGCATATCCTCCGCAAGGGGGCCGAGTGGTTTAAAGGCCTGGCTAAGACCGCAAGCGGTGCAGGCACGAAAATCTTCTGCGTCAGCGGCCGGGTCAAGCGGCCGGGTTGCTATGAGTTGCCCATCGGTATCCGCCTAAGCGAAATCAT
>JAKEGM010000041.1 GCA_022615575.1 Planctomycetales bacterium | reverse complement strand
ATGTCCGTATTCTGCCGGAGGATGTGGCATCGGCCCGAAAGGCGCACCCGTCGGCTCTGGTTCTGGCGCATCCGGAATGTATGCCGGATGTTCGGGCAATTGCGGATGAACGGCTCAGTACGGGCCAGATGCTCAAGTTTGTAAAAAAAAGCGATGCGAATGGATTTATCATTGCCACCGAAACGGGTATTTTGCACACATTGCAGAAAGAAAATCCTGACAAACGGTTTTATCCTGCCGCCGAGAAGGCCGTTTGCCCGAATATGAAGAAAATAACGCTGGAAAAGGTGGCGTGGGCATTAGAAGACATGAAGTATCGGATAAGTGTGCCGGAACCAACGAGGTCTCAGGCGAAAAAATCGCTGGATCGTATGTTGGAAGTGGTTCCGAAGTAAACAAAAACAACCTCTTTTTCGTACAATGAAAGACGCCTAATTATGGATAATCAAAAAACTTATAAATTGGATACGCTGGCCCTGCACGCCGGCCAGGAAGTCGATGAAACAACATTAAGCAGGGCGGTGCCTATTTACCAGACGACGAGTTATATGTTTAAAAGCGCCGACCATGCCGCCAATCTGTTCGGACTTAAGGAGTTTGGTAATATCTATACGCGGCTGATGAACCCGACAACCGACGTTCTCGAAAAGCGCCTAGCGGCTCTGGAAGGCGGCATCGGGGGCTGTGCCTTCAGTTCCGGCATGGCGGCGATTACGGCGTCCGTGCAGAATATCGCCCCGGCCGGTTCACATGTGGTTTCGTCAAACTCGCTCTACGGCGGAACCTGCACCCTGTTTACACATACGCTGCCGAAAATGGGGGTCGAGGTTACACTGGTTGATCCGAATGACCCGAACAATTTTGCCAAAGCGATTAAGAAAAACACCCGGCTGATTTATATCGAAAGCATCGGCAATCCCCAAAATGATGTGCTGGATTACAAAACGATTGTCAAAATCGCCCACGAAAACGGCCTGCCCGTGATTTGTGACAATACAGTTACTTCCCCGATGCTGTTTAGGCCTATTGAGCACGGCATCGATATTGTGGTGCATTCCTGCACGAAGATGATCGGCGGTCATGGAACCAGTATCGGCGGCATTGTGATTGATTCCGGTAATTTCAAATGGGACAACGGCAAATTCCCCGGCCTGACGGAACCCGACCCAAGCTATCACGGTCTCAAATACTATGAAGCCCTCGGTCCGCTGGCGTATATTATCAAAATTCGCACCCATATCCTGCGGGATACCGGCGCCTGCCTGTCGCCGTTTAACGCTTTCCTGTTGCTGCAGGGGGTTGAAACGCTGCACCTGCGAGCCCCCCGGCATTGTGAAAATGCGATGGCTTTGGCGAAGTTCCTTGAGAAACAGTCCGCCGTCAGTTGGGTCAATTATCCGGGGTTGCCGTCGCACCCGAATTACGCTCTGGCCAAAAAGTATCTGCCGAACGGTCAGGGGGCGATTCTCGGCTTCGGCATCAAAGGCGGCGTCGAAGCCGGAAAGAAATTTATCAACGCTGTTAAACTGGCCAGCCACCTGGCCAATGTGCTGGACAGCAAGACCCTGGTGATTCACCCGGCCAGCACCACGCACCAGCAATTGACCGAGGCGGAGCAGCGGGCGGCGGGCGTGACGCCGGACTTTATTCGTGTTTCAGTGGGAACCGAGCATCGTGACGACATTTGTGAAGATTTTGACCAGGCGCTGAAAGCCAGTCAGCAGTGACAGAACCCCAAAGGATAAAAATATGTGGGATTATACGGACAAAGTGATGGATCAATTCCATCATCCCCGGAATGTCGGGAAATTAGACAACCCGGACGGCGCTGGCGAAGTTGGTTCGCTGGCGTGCGGCGACGCGCTGACGCTGATGTTTAAACTGGATGAGAACGGCAGAATTAAGGATGTCAAGTTTCAAACCTTCGGCTGCGCCAGCGCGATTGCCTCGTCGTCGGTGTTGACGGAAATGATTAAGGGAATGACGCTCGAAGAAGCCGCCGCCGTCACCAATAAGGACATTGTGGCGCGATTGGGCGGACTGCCCGAACAGAAAATGCACTGCTCCGTCATGGGACAGGAAGCGCTGGAGGCGGCGATTGGGGATTATTACAAGCGAAAGGGCAGCAAGGCGCCTGCCGTCAAAAGAGGGACGGTTGTGTGCACCTGTTTCGGAGTCACCGACGAGGAAATCCGAAAGGTCGTTCATGAAAATAATCTGACGACGGTCGATGATGTTACCAATTACTGCAAGGCCGGCGGCGGCTGCGGCGGCTGCAAAAAACGCATCGCAGAACTGATTGAGGAAGTCCAGGGACGCAGCGCGGGCGTTCCCCGGCAGACCCAGCCGTTACGGCCGGCCAAACTGACAAACATTCAGAAGATTCAGTTGGTTCAGGAAACGATCAATGAGCAGATTCGCCCGGCCCTGCGGGCCGACGGCGGCGACATCGACCTGATTGACATTGAAGGCAATAAGGTGATTGTTGCGTTTCGGGGGATGTGCGCCCAGTGCAAAATGGCTGAATATACGATGAAAGACGTGGTGGAGGCCAAACTGAAGGAATTTGTCAGCGACGAACTCTGCGTCGAGGAATCAAAGGATTAAACGGTTTTTCGGGAGCGTTTCTTATGACGAAGGTTATCTACATGGACAATAATGCGACCACCCGGGTGGCCGACGAAGTCGTCGATGAAATGCTGCCGTACCTGCGGGAACAATACGGCAACCCGTCCAGCATGCACACCTTCGGCGGTCAGATTGGCAGAAAAGTTGCGCGGGCACGGGAACAAGTCGCGGCGCTGCTGGGCTGCGAGCCGGACGAAATCCTCTTTACCAGCTGCGGAACTGAAAGCGATAATACCGCCATCAAGGGCACGCTGGCGATGTATCCGAGCCGTCGCAAACTGGTCACGACCCGGGTGGAGCATCCGGCCGTCCTGACAACCTGCCGGAACGTGGAACGCCACGGCTACAGCGTCAGCGAAATCAGCGTTAACCGGCAGGGAAACCTGGATATTGATGAACTGGGCTTTCGGATTGATGACAATACCGCTATCGTTTCAGTCATGTACGCCAACAATGAAACCGGCGTAATTTTTCCTGTCGAAAAAATTGCCGAGTGTGTAGCCGCCCGCGGGCTTGTGTTTCATACCGACGCGGTGCAGGCGGTCGGCAAGATTCCGTTAAACCTTAAAAACAGCGCCATTCCGTTATTGAGCTTGTCGGGACACAAACTGCATGCCCCCAAGGGCGTTGGCGTTCTGTATGTTCGGCGCGGGACCCGGCTGGGTGCGTTTATACACGGCGGCCATCAGGAATCCGGCAGACGGGGCGGCACGGAAAATGTCCCCGGCATTATTGCGCTGGGCAAAGCGTGTGAATTGGCGTTGAAGCATCTTGAGGAAGAAAACACACGGGTCAAATTGCTGCGGGACAAACTGGAAAAGGGGCTTCTCAAGTCCTGCCCCGACTGCTTTATCAACGGCGATTCCGAAAACCGCCTGCCCAATACCGCCAATATCAGCTTTGAGTACATCGAGGGCGAAGCGATCCTGATGATGCTCGATCAATTCGGCATCTGCGCCAGTTCCGGTTCGGCCTGCACCTCCGGTTCGCTGGAGCCGTCGCATGTGCTCCGGGCGATGGGGGTTCCGTTCACCGCTGCCCACGGTTCGATCCGATTCAGCTTGAGCCGCTACAATACCGATGACGATGTGGATTGGGTGCTTGAGAAAATGCCCGGCATCATCCGCCGGCTTCGTGAATTAAGCCCCTTCGTGAAAACCGGATGATTGCCGGGGTGTGTGCATTCGAGACCCCCGGCCTTTACCGACCGTTCTCCCAATCAAGGCGATGCGGGCGGCCAGACAGCCCTGACACTGCCGGGCCGTTTCATTCAGGCAGGCCTTGCCGGGGTAGATTTCATAGTGGGTGCGATACTCAACCGGTGTTACATTCGGCATGACAACATTGGCCCCGCGCATCAGTCCCCGTTCCCGCCCGTTTTCGTTATTGAGGGTTGCCAGTGCCGTGGTACTGGGGATATTGGCCTGCGGACAAACCAGTCGTGTCAAAGCAACAACTTTATAGGTCATCAGCTCATCATTGGGGACTTGATCGCCGGGAGAGATGGCGGGCTTGATTTCGCCGCGGCCTAACGGCGTCAGCGGATTGGTGATATACGGTCCGACGCCGACCATGTCCATATCAAACTGCCGGAACAAATCGATGTCATTGGCCAGCGTGCGATAGGTCTGTCCCGGGATGCCGATCATCACGCCGGAGCCGGTTTCGTAACCCAATTCTTTAAGCTGACGCAGGATATCGAAGCGGTCAAGGGTTTGATGGGGAAGCGGCGGGTGTATCAGGTCATACAGCGCTTTGTCAGACGTTTCAAATCGCAGGAGGTAACGGTCCGCGCCAGCCTGCTTCCACACTTTCAAATCGTCCAGCGGCCGCTCGCCCATGCTCAGCGTAACCGCCAGCGGCAGACGCTCCTTGATGCGTTTGATGATGTCGACCAACCAGCGGGATTCGATGCCGTAATCTTCGCCGGCCTGCATGACCGCCGTGCCGTATCCATAGCCGGCGGCTTCTTCGGCGCAGGCAAAGATTTCATCGGCGGACATGCGGTAACGCACCATTTTTTGATTGTCCGACGCCAGTCCGCAATAGGCGCAGCGGCGAACACAGAAGTTGCTGATTT
>JAKEGM010000006.1 GCA_022615575.1 Planctomycetales bacterium | reverse complement strand
CGTCTTACAACCCTTTTATCGAAGAGAGTGCCGTTTTTTATTGAAAAAATCACCATCATCGTTTAAAATCCCATTCTAAAAGCCAGTCAACTTGAGTAAATTAGTGAGTCCTACCGAGAGTGGTCTGATTGGATACTTTAACTTCGATGAAGATTTGCAAAACCAATACGTTTATGATTTGAGCAATTATCAAAACAAAGAGACACTGGGATCTTCATTTGCAATTGAAGCATCTGATCCTACAAGGGTAATTTCGACTGCCCCGATAGTTCCCGAACCCTGCACTCTTTTGTTCTTGGGCTTGGGCGCAATAATTTGTAGGAAACAGAAAACATAAAAAGCGAAAGGAGACAAAAAATGCCAAATGTTTACATTGTAATGGGAGATTCCAAAGCGGGGAAATCAACAATCATACGGGCGTTAACGGGAAAATGAAATTCTCGTCAAGATGTTGCATGGGAAATCGCAACATTGGATGATGGCAACATCAAATTCTGTGTGATCGGTGATGCTTTGCAGGAAATGCATATTCCGGCTCATGATTTTGTGAAAAGGCATAAAAAGTACAAAAATATTCTTTTAGCTTTGCGAGTCAATATGGGAGGGCATCACGGCAATCGGGGCAGCGACTATATCCAATACTTTGTGAATCAGGACTGGCATATTCCTAAAGGAATTGTTGTTTTGGCTGGGGTAACAGAACAAGCAAATATAGAAGCAGATTTACAAGAAATCCCGGGATTGCTGGCGATGTTACCTTTTGTCCCCAAAAGTGAACCAGCAAACGCTCTTGCAGCAAAAATCAGAAAAAAATGGGGATGGTTATAACTTTTAACACTCTGGCCAAGTGCCGGTGAAGACCTCGGTGGCCGGGCCGGTCATATAGACGCAATTGTCGCGTTCGCACCAGTAAAGCTGTAATTGGCCGCCGGGGAGATGAGCGGTTACCTGCCGCTGACATCTGCCGGTAAGTACGCCCGCTACCGCGCAGGCGCAGGCGCCGGTGCCGCAGGCCAGGGTAATCCCGCTGCCGCGCTCCCATGTTTCCATAATAAACTCATTCGGGCTGACGGATTTGACAAAATGCGCGTTGACCCGTTCGGGAAACAGTTCGTGATGTTCAATAAGCGGGCCAATGTGAGCCAGTTCGATGGTGTGCAGGTCCTCACAGAAAAAGACGGCATGCGGGTTGCCCATCGACACGCAAGTCATGGAAAGCGTCTGGCCTTCAATCGCCAATTCCTGGTCAATAATGCTTTCAGCCACAACCGCCACGGGAATCCGGGCGGCCTCCAGAATCGGTTGTCCCATATTGACACAGACCCGGCTGACTTTGTCCTGTTCGTCAATATCCAGCCCGACGGTCAGCACGCCCCGGCGGGTTTCAATCCGCAGCGACGACGCAAATGTGCCCAATCCGGGAATGGAAAACTCGGTATGCGTACGCGCCAGCCGATGGTCATAGACATACTTGGCGACGCAGCGGATGCCGTTGCCGCACATCTGGGCCTCGGAACCGTCGGCATTGAACATCCGCATTTTGGCATCGGCAATGTCGGAAGGGCCGATCAGAATCAGTCCGTCGGAGCCGATGCCGAAGTGGCGGTCGCTGACCCGCACGGCCAATTCCGCCGGATTTTCAACATGCTGGCTGAAGCAGCTGACATACACGTAGTCATTGCCCAGCCCGTGCATTTTCGTAAATTCCATACGTATGCCCTCGTGTTTGAGTTCACAGGGCTTGATACTATACAAAAGTGTTACTCAATGCAAGATGAATTAATGTCCGGAAAAATTCGAACGTTTAATCTTCAGGCAGGAGTCCGTGTCAATGGGTTTGTAAATTCTGGATATCGGATTTCTCCCTGTCAACGTCAAAGCCGTGCTCCCGGAACCATCCGAACATGTCCTTGTCCATGGCCGCACTGACAACCGCGACGGTGGCGTTGGCATCATAGTTTTTTATCTCGCCGGGCTTTGCCAGTTTGCGCTTGGCGATGAAGTAGTCCGCGACAAAGTCCGGGTTTTCCTTTCGCAGTTCCTCAAAAATCCAGAATGTTTTGCCCCAATGCATAGTATTTGCCTGGCCGCCCGTCAGCGGTTCAACATCTTTTTCCATGCTTTTTCCGCTCAGATCGTAGCGTTTCATTGTTGGGTCTATCCTCTTTGCGCTATCGATCTGCGACTTGATTCGCCGCATCCCCTCGTCTTCATAGCCCATATCCGCCATGACAAGGTCCCCAATATAGGTGGCGATCGGCTCGTTCCAGATTTCGGCAAAAGGCAGTACCCAGGAATGAACCGTTTCATGCGTGATGAACTCGATCATGCCGTCTTCGCGTTCGGGAAAGCCGCCCCAGAAAACGGCCAGCCCCAGCATCCTGCCTGACGAGAACCCCCCCCCGCCAGTGGCCAAAAGACCAATCTCGCTTGCCATGCCATCCGACAGCGGCACCCCCAATCGCTCCTGCATCACGGGTTTGGTTCGTTTATAAATGTCGGCCATCGCACTTGCGTAGGGTTTGAGGTATTCGCTGTAGCGCAGGGTGATGCTGCCGAGTTCTTCGGCGTACTCAAGCTGCCCAAGACCGCGGCTCTGGAAGGGCTTGCCTGGATCGACGCTTTTGCCCTGGACGGCTTTTTCCAGCAGCGGAATCCACCAGGCAGCGTTGATGTTGTCTTTGGCGTCGGGTTGGCTGCCGGCCAGACCCCTTGCACTGACCAGCAGGGTCCCCTTTCCGGCTTTCCTCCTTGCCAGAATGGGTTTGTTGTCGGCGTCTGCGATCAGGACCTCCCATGTTTGGCTCTGCTCAAACTCCATCCATTGCCCGTGGCCCTCAATGGTTCCGGTGATTTCGTCGGAAACGGCCTTGAACGGTTTTTTCGCATCGCCCTTGAACCTGCAGCCAAACATCGCGACCAGTTTGTTCTGGGGATTTTCCCCGTCGTGGCCGAAAAGCACCACGCCGCCGCCGTCCTGCAGGAGCGCTTTGATTGCTGTAAGGTCTCTGGGCAGATAGCGGAGTTGGGGCTCACACCCCAGCAGGATCAGCATATTCGCATTTGAAAAATCATAATTGTAAATCTCTCCCCAGTTTGTCGCGGCGGGTTGGCCGGGCAGATATTGCTGATGGAATCGACCATCTGCGTAAAAACTGAACTGGTGGCCGAGATGGCTGACGGCGTGGATTCGAGGGGGTTTTTTCGCAGCGTCCGTCGTTTCGGCGGCAGTTGCCGTACTCCCCGCAAGGGACGGAAAGATCGATAGAGATAAACCGACAGACATGACAAAAAAACGCATTGCAGCATTAAACATGTTTGACATTTTGCACCTCTTTCGTAATAAACATTGGTTTCATGGACCTTAAATCACCGGTTATGACGTCTTGTCTTTGAATTCTATTTCAGGAACGTTGTTTTTTAGGGGAAATTTTTCCCAATCGGCGCTGTGGGGCGTTTGCCGTAATTTAAGGAGCCGCTTCCCGGCATGACCGGGCCCATGCAATGATCAGAAGAAACGGTATTTTCCATTAAATCATGAAGGGCTGCTGGACCGGTTTGGGGGTAAAATTGCAAGGGAATACCCACGGCGCCCCATCGGCGCGCAAAAACACGGGAAAGGCAAACAACAGGGGAAACCAAACGGCGGATAAAAGACGATGGACGAAAGGGTCAATTCCCAATCGTCCATCGTCGTCGGCCAATCATCTATGGTCTTGCTACTCTTTTTTCTCACACTGCCGTTTTATGCAGTTATTGATCCACGTTGCCGCGGCATCTTTGCCGCCCAGTCCAAAGGCCATCGCCAGCGCCAGGACAATGCCGCCCAGGATGATATTGAAGGTGGTGGTTACCAGAAGCGTCCCGATTCCAAGCTCGCCCAGCGAGATGGTGATGGCGAAAATGATGATGGCCCATCGGCTGATGCCGGCGAAGATGTCCGGTTTGGGCAATTTGGCGTTGCCGGCGGCCGTGCGAACGATGCCGGACACGAAGTTTGCCAGGAACATCGCCACCACCAGCACAAACAAGGCGCCAATGACCTTGGGGATGTAGGCGAACAAGCTTGCCAGGATGTCCGACGCCTTGGGCAGTCCCAAGGCATTGACGACCATGACGAACACCATAATCATAATCAGCCAGTACACAAGGCCGCTGACGACTTCCCGGGCATTTGTTTTTAAGTCGCCCTTTCGGAGGACCTCGGAGATTCCCGCCTTATCTGCCAGCGTATCAAAGCGTACGGTCTTCAGCAGCCAGTCCACAAGTTGCCGGATGGCCTTGGCCGCGAGCCAGCCGACAATCAGAATGACCAGCGCTCCCAGCAGAACAGGAAGATAAGCCATTATTTTGGTCAGCATTTCGCGCACCGGCGCCACAACCAATTCGTTCCATTCCATTGCAGCTAACATTTTTGTACCTCCCAATTAATTTGCAATTCACGTTTCTGCACGACTTATTTTGTCTGATATTCCCGCCAACGCAGGGGTCCGAAGTCCAAAGGGTTAGTCGCTGTTTTATTATCGGCTCTTGCTTGCGGAAATTATTATAAAATTCAAGAATTTTTATGTGTTCTATACATAAAATGTCCCCTATTGGCCATCAGATGGCATAACCAGACCTTCCCGGTGGTCAATTGCTTTTCAGGAAAAGAATCGTTTTAGTACCCGCTGATGAGTTGGTTATAGACCTTTTCGATGGTATCGACCATAGTGCGGGGGGCGAATTTTTCGGTAACGGCTTGCCGGCCGGCTCGACCGAGGCGCTGCCGAAGGGCGGGGTCGCCAATCAGTTTTTCGCAGGCATCGGTCAGTTGGCCGATGTTTTCCGGCTCGACCAGAAAGCCGGTGTTTCCGTTGACGACCTCTTTGGCGCCGTCGATATCAAAGCTGACGACGGGTTTGCCGCACAGCATCGCCTGCGGCAGGACGCGGGCCAGGCCCTCCCGCAATGAGCAATGCACCAGGATATCCGATGAATGAATGGCCAGCGGAATCCGTTCGGGCGGCATAAGGCCGGTAAAGCGGAAGCGGTCTTCAAGTCCGGCGAATTGAATCTGGTTCTTGAGCGGCTCGGCCAAAATGCCGTCGCCGACGAACAGCCAGATACAGCGGGGGTGTTGGGCTGCCAGCCGCCGCGCCGATTCGATGACGTAGTCGTGGCCTTTGAGTTCAAACAGCCGGGCGATTTTGACCAGCACGACCGCATCGGCGGGGATGTTGTGCTTTTGACGGAACGCCGCGATTGCTTCCTGCGGCGGGGGCGTCATGTAGGCGTCCTCGTCGATGGCCGACCAGGCCGTCGTAAAGGGCTTGTCCGGCCCGATGCCTGCGGCCCTGCATTTTTCTGTCATCGTATCGGCGACCGTGATGAAGGCATCGGTGCGCTGAGCGGCGGCCTTTTCGACGGCGATATAAAACCGGTTCAGCAGCGGATTTTGATAGTGATGAAACGCCAGGCCGTGAATGGTATGGACGACGGCGGGTTTGAGGTCGTTTGGGTTTTTCAGCGACCAGCCCGCATAGCGGCCCAGGATGCCCGCCTTGGCCGAATGGGTGTGGACAATGTCTGGTGCAAGCCGGCGCAGGAGTTTTTTCAGCTTGAAGTACGCCGGGATATCCGCAGACGGACTGATTTGACGCTGAAGTTCATCCACCACAAGGGTTTGATAGCCGCCGGTTTTGGTCTGTTCAAACAGGGCGCCTTCCGGTCCGGCGGCCGGGCCGGTAATGAGCGTTACCTCATGCCCGCGTTCGGCCAGCAGCTTGCACGTAATCAGCGTGTTTTCCTGCGCCCCGCCCAAAATCAGCCGCGTTATAATATGAACAATTTTCATGAAGTCTGTGCCATTTCAAGTTAGGGGTTTGCCTGTTCGTTTTTAGGATAGTGCAGCGTTTCCATTATGTAATCCGGTCGATTGGTCGTAATGCTGCAGACTCCCAGCCGTTCAAGCCGCCGGGCTTCCTGCGCATCATCGACGGTCCAGGTACAGAGTTTCAGCCCGCTTTTTTGAACCGCCTCGGCAAATTTTTCGGTGATCCCGGCGTAGTGTACGTCCAGCCCATCCAGCCCGTTGTCTTTCGCTGTCCGGATGAGTTCGACGCTGTGAGGAATCGGTTTGCCGGTCAGCTTGTCTTTCTGCGTATCGACCAGCAGATAAGCGGGAATGGAAGGCATCATTCTTTTAGCGGCAGCAATTGTGTCCAGATCAAAGCAGATAATAGACAGGCGGTCTGCTTTGCCGCTTTTATCGATCAATTCCTTAAGGTACGGCAGGATTTCCGGGCCGGACTTGGTTTCGATAAGAAGCGTTCCTCGGTCGGGGATGGTTTCAAGAACCTCCTCAAGGAAGGGGATTTTTTCGCCGGCGTAACGGGGGTCTTTCCATGAGCCGGCGTCCAGCGTACACAGTTTAACCGAAGGAGTCTGGGTCATATTCAAATCCGCGCCAGTGGTGCGTTTGGCGGATTCATCATGCATCAGCATGACGCGAAGGTCTTTGGTCAGATAGACGTCGCACTCCGCCGCGGGACAGCCGATTTGCCAGGCGAGCTCAATTGCGGCCTTTGTGTTCTCCGGTGCGGCATACGAAAACCCGCGGTGGGCCACAATTTCAGGAATTGCCGATTCATCAGATTGCTTGTTTTTCATTGCAGACATCTCCACGGAGAACCCTGTGCATCCTGCAATTACAATCAGGCAGACGGCAAGCACGGTCCTGCGGTTGCTTGTTTTTGTCAGCACTGTTTTCTCCTTGTTTGAAATCATCCAAAACCGCTGTTACGGTTTCAGTAATGGATTTCCATCAAACACAATCCGCACGCCGGGGCAATCGGTCCGGCGGCGCTGCGGTCTTTGGCTGCGAGAATTTGGTCGATATAGTCCGGCTCCCACCGGCCGCGGCCGACTTCCACCAGCGTGCCGACGATATTACGCACCATATTATACAAAAATCCGTCGGCTTCCACATCCGTATAAATAAAGGAATCTTCCCGCGCTACACTGCATTTTAAAATAGTGCGAATTGAGCTTTGCCGCTGGTCGGCGGCGGCGGCAAACGACTTAAAGTCCTTTTGACCGACCAGTTTGGCGGCCGCCTCCCGCATTTTTTCAACATCCAAGGCGCCCGGCCGATGCCAGCAATGACGGATAGCCAGCACAGGCCGTACCGGTTCGGTGCAAATCGTGTAGCGGTACCACTTGCTCTTGGTATCCCCGATAGCGTCAAAGGCAGCGTCAGCGTCGGCGGCTTCGGCAATGACGATATCCTCCGGCAGCAGGTTGTTCAGCGCCTGGGCGAGATTGCACGCGGGGATGGGACTCTCAAGATCGCAATGCGCAACCTGCCCGACGGCGTGAACGCCCGCATCCGTGCGGGAGGAGCCGAGGAGTTCAATCCTGCCGCCGCAGAGACGCTCCATCGCGGCTTCGATTGTTTCCTGAATCGTCACATGGTCCGGCTGCCGCTGCCAGCCGTGATAACCGGTGCCGTCATAGTGGATAACAAGTTTGATTCTGCGCATGCCCACGATAAAATTTTACCACGAAGGACACGAAGCTCACGAAGAGAAAAAAGAAAAAAAAACTTCGTGTCCCTGGCGCCCTTCGTGGTTTTAAATAAATCCGCGAAAATCTGTGGTTTCTTTTTACAGCAGTTTTTCCGCAATCTGAACGGCGTTCAGCGCAGCGCCTTTGCGTATCTGGTCGCCGGCGACCCACAGGTTGATGCCGCGATTGTCGGGGATGGATTCATCCTGCCGGATGCGGCCGACATAGATATCGTCTTTGCCGCTGGCATCGAGGGGCATCGGAAAGCGGTTATTCTCCCGGTCGTCGATAATGCTGACGCCTGGCGCCGTGCAGAGCAGGTCGCGCACCTGGTCGGGCGTGATCGGGTGGGCAAACTCCAGATTGATGCTCTCGCAGTGCGTCCGCATCACTGGCACGCGCACGCAGGTGCAGGTGATGGCGATGTCCGGGCAGCTGAATATCTTGTGCGTTTCCTTGACCATCTTCATCTCTTCTTCGTTGTAGCCGTTGGGGCCGATCTTCGAGTCGTGACAGTACAGGTTGAACGCCAGCTGGTATTTGAGCGTCTTGCAGGTCACGGGCTTGCCGTCGAGCACTTCCCGGGCCTGCTGAATCATCTCCAGCATGGCCGATTGGCCTGCGCCGCTGGCGGCCTGATAGGTGCTGACAACCATGCGCCGGATCGGGTTGGCCTTGTGCAGCGGCCAGACCGGCACATTGGCGATAATCGTCGAACAGTTCGGATTGGCAATGATGCCCTTGTGCTGTTTGATTGCTTCGGGATTGATTTCCGGCACCACCAGCGGTATCTGGGGGTCCATCCGAAACGCCGAGGAGTTATCGACCACGACCGCGCCGGCCTTGACGGCGGCGGGGGCGAATTCCTTGCTGCGGGCGCCGCCGGCCGAGAACAGGGCGATAGTAACCCCCTTAAAGCTGTTGGCCGTCAGTTCCTCGACGGTGTAGGTTTTTTTCATGAATTCAATTTTTTTGCCGGCTGAGCGGGAACTGGCCAGCATTTTCAGCGAATCAAACGGGAACCTGCGTTCCTCGAGGATATTCAAAAATTCCTGTCCGACGGCTCCGGTTACTCCGGCGATGGCAATATGATTGCCCATACTTTGTTACTCCTGAATCGATTAAGGTTTCTGTACATACCCGTAAAGACGGACACTATACCGGTCAGAGGGATGAATTTCAACAGAGATTTTTAAGGGGCCAAAAGGGACCCGGTTTTGTGTTATTATTCCAAGCCTGCCCTCGCCGTCATTCCGATTTCGAGCCGGGCGAGGGAGAGGAAAAAGCAAGGTCGTGTTCCAATTCCTGCAGGATTTGGGTCAGGGCGGCGCTTAGACCATTCACGACCTCCGCCCCGTCTGGACCCGGAGAAAGGGGAGTCGCGGCCGAATAAGTTTTGTTCAGCAGGACGACCGGACACGAACAGCTTTTGTCCACGCGAGTTAGCCGGACGTGGAACCGTGCAACCGCGGCGTGGCTGTTTTTTTGCTGAAAATCCGCATACAGGGCTTCCAGATACGGCTCCAGCGTTACGGTTTCAGCGTTCGGCGGGCAGGCAAACAGCCCGCTGCTGTGGCACCACTGGGTCAGGTGTTCGGTTATCTGGTCTTCGGGACTGACCAGGAAGGCATGGTAGTAATCCTGATCATAGGCGACCTGGCTTGTTCGATAAATCAGTTGGCTTCCCGAAAAGCCCGATGCCGCCTGACAGGGACGGATGTCCAGGCAGGCCGCGATGGATTGCACGGCGGCGGTTTCCGGACGCCGGACTTCCAGGAGAAAGGTTTGTTTTTGCAGGGGTTTCCGGCAGCCGGTCAGTACGGTGCCCGCCAGAAAACATGCGCCGATGGTTAAAAGGGTCTTTGATTTCATTTAACATGCTCCGAACGAGAGGGAGGAGTTGACCAGAAAAGCTGGGCCGGGTCGGCCTTGAGATTTTCCGTGAGCTGCCGCAGGTTTTGCGACAGGGTTTTCAGCGCGTTGAGGATGGCTTCCACGTCCGGTTCATTGCGATCGATGAGCTGCTCGACTTTTGACAGGGTGGTGCGCAGCTGCCGGGCCGCCGCATCGACGTCGTCCGGCAGATTCTGGGCGGAGGCGAGTAAGTCCTGCAGCTGGAGGTTTGTCTTGCGCAAATCATCGGCCAGCGCAACGACGGATTGGCTGACCTGGCCTAATTGCGCATCCCGAATGGCCTGATCGATGGTGCCTAACGTGGTCTGCATTTTTTCGAGCGTTTCCTCAATCGGCATCTCTTTGAGGCGGTAGTAAATATTTTCCAGGGCCTGGGTAAAGCTGGTGATGAAGCTGAGGGTCGAGGGGACATAGATGTTTCTGGATGCCCAGGGTACGGCCGTAAGCGGCGGCGTTTTCTCATTGTCAAAATAATCCGCTTCCATAAACGCCAGCCCCGTGATTCCCTGATAGCTGAGCTTAAACCGCAGACCGAGTTTGACTTTGTCGGCCAGCAGGGTTTTAACCTGTGCCGGGTCATAATCCACGCCCAAAAAAGTCCGGCTGTTGATTTCCATAATGACGACCACATAGCGATCGTATGTTTCATAGTCCGGCGTGTTGGGCGTGAGGGGGTACAGCAGGGGAACGAAGGTGATGGTCTTGACGCGGCCGATTTCCACCCCGCGATGCATGACGGCGGAACCGACGCTGAGGCCCTGGACGGATTCATTGATGTAGGTCTCGATGAGAACCGGGTTGCCCCGAAACGCGCTGCTGCTCAGCCAGGCCAGCCCAGCCAAAAGCACCGCCAGGCAGCCCAGCACAAAAATCCCGATCTTAAAATAGGTTCCATCTTGTTTCATCGTGTTTTTTCCCTGTTGTGCCGCTGATTATACCGAAGCCGCGGCCGGCATTCGATTGAAAAATCGCCAGACGGCCGGATTTGTCTGATCGTTCTTGAGGTCATTGGGGTTGCCCTCGGCGATGATGCCCCTGGCGTTTTTCTCCAGCAGGATGGCCCGGCTGGCCAGGGCAAAAATGCTTTGCAGCTCATGGGTTACAATGACGAAGGTAATCCCCATCATCTGCGACAACTGCAGTATCAGCTCATCCAGCTGGGCCGCCGTAATGGGGTCCAGCCCCGCCGAGGGTTCATCCAGGAACAGGATTTGCGGGTCCAGCGCCATCGCCCGGGCCAGGGCGGTGCGTTTCTGCATCCCGCCGCTGAGTTGTGCGGGCTTGTAGTCCTCGTACCCCTGCAGGCCGACCAATCGGAGCTTTTGCCGGGCGATCCATCCGACGGCATCGGCCGGCAGGGCGGTGTGTTCGCGCAGGGGAAGCATGACGTTTTCAACCGCGGTCATCGACCCCAATAAGGCACCGCCCTGAAAGGAGACCCCAAACGAGGAAAGGATTTGCTTCCGCTGATTCCCTTCGGCGGCCGTGATATCCCGGCCGAGAATACGGATGGTTCCGGTCAGGGGGGACTGCAGCCCGATCAGGTGACGCAGCAGGGTGCTTTTGCCGCAGCCGGAACCGCCGAGAATGACGAAAATCTCCCCTTGCCGCACGTCAAACGACACCTTTTCCAGAATAAGGGTGTCGCCGTAGCCGCATGTCAGATTGTCCACTTGTATAATCGGCTTACGCATGGGTTAGATTTCCAAAAAGTGCAGCAGAACGGAAAAGACGCCCTCGGTCAGCACCAGCAGAATAATGGCCGTAACAACCGCCCGCGTGGTGGCGATGCCGACCGCCCCGGCTCCCAGTTGCGTTTGCAGGCCGCGAAGACAGCCCACCATGCCCACCAGCCCGCCGAAGATCACCGCCTTGACCAGCCCGACCAGCACATCGGTCATCGACAGGATGGATTGAACGTGCGACAGGTAGATGACCAGCGGATACCCCAGCGAACGAATCACCAGCCCGGAACCAATCAGGCCCCACAGGTTGGCCATCACCGTCAGCAGCGGCGTAACCAGCAGGGCGGCCAAAACACGCGGCAGCACCAGAAACGACACCGGGTCCATGTTCATTACTTCGAGGGCGTCGATTTCGTTGTTGATTTTCATCGTGCCGATTTCCGCCGCGTACGCCGAGCCGGTGCGTCCGGCGACGATGACGGCGGTGATAAACGGCCCCAGCACCCGCACCAGCGCGATGGCCACCAGGTCGGCGACGTAGATTTCCACGCCGAACTGCCGCAACGGCATCGCCGAACTGAACGCGATAATCAGCCCGAACAGAAAGCCCAGCAGCGAGACGATTTCCAGGGCGCGGAAGCCGGCCAATTCAGCAATGACGAAAAAGTCCTTCCAGCGGAAACGCCACGGATGGGCTGCCATCCGCGCGCCGGTCAGCAGGATGCGGGCGAAAAAAGCGATCTGGGAATGCACATCGGCAAAAAACTCGGCAGACGCCTTGCCCAGCGCCGCGATCGCCCCCAATCCGGCGGGCGGGGCGGGGGGTTCCGGTGCACTGGGCTGGCCAAACCGCTCCAGCATCGCCTGCAATTCGGGGCGAAGGCCGACGATTTCGGCGGAGAATTTCTTTTTTTTCACCCGCGCCAGCAAGAAGGACAAAAACCCGATGCCCGCCCCGTCGCAGGTCGTTACCTGCCGGGCGTCAATGACAAGCGTCTTAGGCTGGGCACGTCGGACGGCGTGGATGCAGGCGTTCCACACAGGCCCCAGCGAGGCGTATGTCAGCGGGCCGGCCAGCTCGAGGCGAACCTGCCTCCCATCGCTGCGCGTTACCGCAAACGCCGCGGCCTCCGGAGTGTTGTTGGATGCCTGTTTCATTGCCTGCACTGTCCTTGCCGGATACGTTACATATTCTGTCCGAAACTTGTACCCGACCCGCCGATACCTGTCAAGCGTGTTTCCTCTGCCCTCAAGAATGGGGAGGATGAGGAAACGCACAGGTGCCAGGCCCGTAGGACGCAAGGGGGATTCGTTTCTCCTTATTTATGCGCGTTCAATCGCGGCGAGGCAATCACCGCAGCTTGAGTTTTTTGTATTTGCTGCGGCGGTGGGCGATACGGTCGGGGTTTTCGGCCAGCACCTTTTCCTCATACGCCGCGAAGTTGCCCACAAACCACTGCGTCCTGCCGCCGCCTTCAAAAATCAGCAGGTGCGTGCAGATGCGGTCCAGGAAAAACCGGTCATGGCTGATGACCATCGCCGACCCCTGAAAATCGATGATCGACTGCTCCAGCACCCGCATCGTATTGACATCCAGGTCATTGGTGGGTTCATCCAGCAAAAGCAGGTTTCCGCCCCGGCGGAGCATCTTGGCCAGGTGGATGCGGTTTCGCTCGCCGCCGGAACACTCGGAGGTTTTTTTCTGCTGCTGGGCGCCGCGAAAATTGAACTTGGCCACATACGCCCGCGAATTGACCTCCCTGCCGCCGACATCGATCACATCCTTGACCTCGGTCACCTCCTCGAAGATGGTGCGACGGCCGTCGATCGCATCGCGATGCTGGTCCACATAGCCGATGGATACCGACGGGCCGGTCTCAATCGTGCCGCTGTCGGGCTTTTCCTGTCCGGTGATCAGGCGAAACAGTGTGGTCTTGCCGATGCCGTTGGGGCCGATGACGCCGACAATGGCGTTGGGCGGAAGTTCAAACGAGCAGTCCAGAATCAGCGGCTCGGGACCGAACGCCTTGCTGACATTGTGAAAGTCCAAAACCTTCTGCCCCAGCCGCTGGCCCGAGGGGATTTGTATCAGCACATCGCTGCGAGCGGCTTCGGCGGCGCGGGCGGCCAGTTCTTCGTAGGCATTGATGCGGGCCTGGTTTTTCTGGTTGCGGCCTTTGACCGAGGTATTGATCCACTCCAGTTCGCGGACCAGCGTCTTTTGCCGCTGTGTTTCCTTTTTCTCGATGATGCGCAGCAGTTCGGCCTTCTGCGCCAGCCACGAGGAATAATTGCCCTCAAACGGCAGGCCGCGGCCGTTGTCCAGTTCCAGAATCCATTTGGTGATATTGTCCAGAAAATACCGGTCGTGGGTGACGATGATGACCGTGCCGTGGTATTCGCGCAGGGCGTTCTCCAACCACTGGATGGTTTCGGCGTCCAGGTGGTTGGTCGGCTCATCCAGGATCAGCAGGTCCGGCTTTTCCAATAGAGCCATGCACAGCGCGACGCGCCGCCGTTCCCCGCCGGAAAGCTGGCGAATCGGCGCATCATCCGGCGGCAGAACCATCGCATCGGAGACAATATCCATCAGCCGGTCGGTTTCCCAGCCCTCGCAGGCGTCGATTTTGTCCTGAAGCTGCCCCATTTCCTCAAGCAGCTTGTCCATGTCGTCGCCGGGGCCGGGGTCGCCGAGCTTTTCCGAAATCACGTGGAATCGTTCGACCATATCCCGCGTCGGCTTGATGGCCATCCGCAGGTGGTCCCGCACGGTCTTATCCAGGTCAAGCAGAGGTTCCTGCGCAACATAGCGGATTTTCATCTTCGGCGCCAGCTTGGTCTGACCGTGAAAATCGGTGTCCAGCCCGGCCATAATCTTGAGCAGGGTGCTCTTGCCGGAACCGTTTTCGCCGACAACGCCGATCTTGGCGCCGTAATAGAACGACAGCGAAATATCGCGCAGGACTTCTTTGTCGCCGTAGCGTTTGGAGACGTTGGTCATTTCAAATACAAATTGGGGAGGCATATCAGGTAGTTCCTAAGTTTTTTTTGTTATTTTATTCGCCGGGTCAGAGACTGGATGCCGGACAGGATGGTTACCAGCACCATCAGAGTGTAGGCGATGAGCGTGACCCAGTCGCCCCACGGGCGGGAGACATACGCCCAGCCGATGATGACGGTTCCGATGCCGAAGGACTGCAGGAACATCTTGAGTTTGCCCGACCAGATGGCCCCGAACTGCACGCCGCGATTTTCAGCGATGTGCCGGAGCGTCTGGACGATGACTTCGCGGGCAAAAATAATGATGGCCGTCCCCCAGCGGATAATGTCGAGTGTTATTTCCGAAAAGTCAAAGCAGGCCATCAGCGGCTGATTGACCCAGGCAAAGCAGAAAAACGCCCCGCAGACGAGGAATTTATCGGCTAAGGGATCGACGGTTCTGCCGAACTTGCTGGTCGCCTCAAACTTGCGTGCCAAATACCCATCGACGATATCTGTCAATCCGGTGACGACAAACAGGACAAACGCCCCCAGCAGCAGGTTGGCGGGTTTGGCCTGCCCGGTCCTTGGCGCATAGACAATCAGCCCCAGAAACACGACCGTCAGAACCAGCCGGCCAACCGTCAGGGCGTTGGGAATGTGGCGAATGATGCCTTTTTTTTGTTTTGCCGTCATTGGACAGGATTATACCGGTAAAATTGTACATTGTAAATTGTAAATTGAGGGATTGATGATAGGGGTGGGGCGGCATCGCTTCTCGGCGCAGCCGAAAGCGATGGACGGCTTCTGCGCAGGCAATTATTAATCGATTTGTTCAACAATAAAATCATACCCGTCGCGGCCGATAACGCGGATCTGAATGGATTGGCCTGCCTGGGCGCGGGCGTTTTGAATTTTACAGACGCTGTCGATATGCGGGGCCTGGCCGTAATACCGCCCGACGGCCTCATCTTTGAAGACCTCATCGACCAGGACCGTCCATTCGGCGCCGATTCGGGCGTCCATCTTCGCAAAGACGATACTCTGCTGGACGCCCATTAACGCATCGACTCGCTGATTCTTGGTGTCGTTGGGAATCTGGCCGGGCAGTTCGGCGGCCGCCGTGCCCGCTTCGGCATAGAATGGAAAACAGCCCAGGGCATCAAACCCGGCCCACCGGACAAACTCCAGCAGTTCTTCGAATTGCGCCTCGGTCTCGCCGGGATAGCCCGCGATAACGGTCGTCCGCAGGGCGACATTGGGCATGGCTGTTCGCGCCTTTTCGACCAGTTCGATAGTGTGCTCTTTGCTGTCGGCCCGCCGCATTGAATGGAGGATATCATTGTTGATATGCTGGATGGGCATATCGATGTAATGGACAATCTTTTTGCTTTGGGCGACGGCCTGGATGAGAGCGTCGTCCACACCCGCCGGATACAGGTACATCAGCCGCAGCCACCGCAGCGGTTCTATCTTTTCCAGTTGGCCAATCAGTTGAATCAGGCCGTCCTTGAGGCCCATATCCCGGCCGTAAAAATTGCTGTCCTGGGCGATGACGCTCAGCTCCACGGCCCCGCTGGAAACCAGTTCGCGGGCCTCATCCAGCACTATTTCCATCGGCTTGCTGCGGAATTTTCCGCGAATGGCCGGGATGGTGCAGAAGGAGCATTTGCGGCTGCACCCTTCGCTGATGCGCAGGTAAGCCCAGTGCCCCGGCGTAATCAAGAGGCGCCCGCGGTCGTCGTGGATGCCGACCCCCGACGGCTCGACATAAATCTCCGCCGGATGGGGGCTGCTTTCCGCCAGGCAGTTTTGAATAATCGCGGCGACCTGGTCCCGCTGAGAAAGACCGATAACAGCGTCAATGCCTTTGACCTCGTCAGCCAGTGCCTGGCCCATACGCTCGGAAAGACATCCCGCAACGATAACCTTTCGGATGCGGCCCTTTTTCTTTTGGCGGACGGCCTGCCGGATGGCATCCAGCGCCTCCAGTTTGGCCGGTTCGATGAAGCCGCAGGTGTTGATGACGACCACATCGGCCGAATCCGGGTCGGAACTGAGCACAAAGCCCGCCTGACCGATTTGCGCAAGCATGACCTCGCTGTCCACGATGTTTTTGGGACATCCCAGAGCGACAAAGCCCACGGAAACATATTTTTGGCGTTTTTGACCCATTGGGCAGAAAAAATAACACATAATGCCGTAAAAATCCATTGATTTGTAAGATTTTGGGTCAGTTGTGATGAGAAATTCTCCCATTGATATGCAATAGAGTCCCGAACAAATTCGTTTTAGCAGGAAAAGGGCAAATCAGGATGCCTGTAAAATGGAATTCGGCCTGCATTTTTTCACCGCCGAACTGATTTTAGGGGGAGCGTACCGTGAATCGATGGAACACGAGTGAAAAGAGCTAGCGCCTGCACAGCAGGGACAAGGAAACTGAACGTATTTTTTTGCGTGATGAATGTCCAAAGTGGCACGATTAACAACCTCTGTTTTAGGTCTTGGATTGGCGCTGGGTTTGGCCGGCTGCGGCGATTTTTTTGCCAAAAAGCCGACAGAGTTGGAGTCCAAGGCAGTTATCCGGGATATTGCGCGAGTACAGGAGAATCCGTATGTCGGCAATCCGCTGCCAGAGGTCTATCGAGAAGGTCCCAAACGGCTGAAAGTAGATGACGGCGTCAAATTGTTTTATTTCACGAAGTATCAGCCGGTTGGCGATTTGACCTTTTCCGAGAAAGACCCCGCCCGTGCAAAACAGGTTCACGGCTACGGCGGGACGATTCGCGACCTTGGGTTCAAGGTCAGCACGAACCCGACGACAAATCAGCTTGTTGTCCATTGCGCCACGGACGAAGAATGTGATCAGGTGCTGACGTATCTTGAAAAGACCGATGTGCCGCCGATTCAGGTGCATATCGATTGCCTGATTCTGGAACGGTTTGGCGATGTGACCAAGGACTGGGAGACCACCCTGCTGATTGAGAATCTTTTTGGGGAAGGGATTACCATGGGCGAGGGCAAGTACCCCAATCCGGCCTTTCCGGGGGCCTCGCTTCGGGAAGAGCAGCGTTCCACCTTCGGCCTGGACTTCGGCTATTGGATGAACGAGGGGGTTGAGGGACATCAGGTCCGGCTGCTGGTTGATGTTCTGGAATCGCGCGGCTATCTTAAAATTCTTTTGAATCCGACCCTGGACACCATCAACGGCAAATCTGCACAGGTGCAGATTCGTGATAATACTCCAATTCAATTGACGGTTACGGAAGCCGGGCGGGAGCCCTATTATGTTACGGATTACCAATGGGTTGCGGACACCTTGTCCGTTACTCCGTATGTTTATGCGGACAGTTCTATCGGTCTTAATACGAACATTACATTTGGGTCCAAATCCAAGCCGGAAGGCGTTGTGCAAACGCCTATTATTACGGAACGGTCGATCCGGGTGGCCGAAAATCGGATTCAGCCGGGCAAGTCCCTTGTTATCGGCGGAATGCGCAAGAGTGAGAACCGTTCCGTGATTCGCGGGGTCCCGTTTTTTAAGGATATTCCCATCATAGGGATTTTGTTTTCGAGCAAGGATTTCGAGGAAAATGCCACCGAGGTTATTTTTATCCTGACTCCCACGATCTCCTCCGGCGGGGTGGAATACAAGCAAACGGCGGATATGATCCGTCAGAAATTCCAAACGCCGGATTACGAGTCGGATTTGGATGCGGCCATGACCGATCCGCTGGGTTCCACAGAGTACTCCCAGGTCGTTCAGGAACGGGCCGAACAAGCCGAGTCGGAGATGATTCGCCTGCAGATACAGACTGCCAAGGCCGAACGGCAGGCCCAGGCCGCTCGGCTGCGCGCCGAAAAAGCGGCGGCCGAGGCCAAAGAAATGGAAGTACTGGCCGGCAAGTCGGCGGCGGGGATCGAGATATCGCTGGCTCAAAAAGCGGCCGCCCAGGCCGAGCAGGAGGCCGCCGTTAAAGAGGCCGCGGCGCAGCAGGGCCGGATGACGCAGACGCAGGCGGCTGTTGAGCAGGTCCAGGCCGAAGCGCAGCGTGCCCGTCAGACGGCTCAGGAGGCCAAGGCCGCCCTTGAGCAGGCCCAGCAAAAAGTTCAGCGGTTTTCGCAAGAGGCCCAAAAAGCCCATCAGGAAGCCCAGAAGATTCAACAGAAACTTGAAGAACTGGAAAAACAGGAAGCGGCCCAAATTCCATCCGACCAAGACCCGCCTCAGACGGCGCCTGATGCTGCGGCACCTGCGCAAAGTGAAACCCTGCCGCAGATGCCTGTCGAACCGGTAACGCCGCAATGAAAGCAGTCAGGGTGACAAGCGATAAAATAAAATCGGGATTGATTGAATGGATTCTACTGCTGGGCTTCATAGCCGTGTTCAGCGGGTGCGGTGATTTTTTTGCCAAGAAACCCACTGAAATAGAGTCCATGGAGATTCTGAGTGAATTGAGCCAGGTTCGTGAAAGTCCAAAATCCGCCGAGCTTCCCCAGGCCTATCTTCAGCCGCCCTCGCGTCTGGCCATCAAAGACGGAATCAAGCTGTTTTATTTTACCAAACATCATCCGGCGAAGGACCTGGCCGGACTGGTTCAGCAGCAGCTGGATATCTCTTCAGCCATCAACCCTGCAACAAACCAGATTGTGGCGTATTGCAAAGACCAGCCGCAGGCCGATGCGGTACAGCAATATCTGGAGTTGATCGATGTAACGCCTGTTCAGATCAATGTGGACTGTTTGATCCTTGAACGGTTTGGCGATGTCACGATGGACTGGGAGACAACATTACTGGTTGAAAATCTGCTGGGTGAACAGGTTACTCTGGGCGAAACAAAATACCCCAATCCGGTGTTCCCCGGCGCCTCACTAAGGGAAGTCGAGCGCGCCAATTTCGGCCTGGACGTTGGCTATTGGCATAATCAGGGTATTGACGGGCATCAGGTTCGTGCAGTCGTGGACATGCTGGTCTCCCGCGGCTATCTGAAGATTCTTTTGAATCCTCAACTGGAAACCGTCAATGGGCAGCAGGCAACCGTGACCATCAAGGACTATTCGCCTATTGAAGAAGTCAAGACCGGCGCCGCCGGCGTCAGCAGCGTCTATAACATTACCAAGTATGTATGGGTTGAAAACACACTGATGGTAACACCGTATGCCTATTCAGATGGCTCGATCGGGCTGAAAACCGATATCAAGGTTGGATCGCGTTCCAAGCCCGAAGGAGTTGTCCAGGCCCCGATTATTACGGAACGTTCGATCAATGTGGAAGAAAACCGGATAGAACCGGGCAAGAGTTTAATTATCGGCGGGATGCGGAAGAGCGAGCGGCGGTCGGTGGTGAGAGGGGTTCCATTCTTCAAAGACTTGCCGCTATTGGGAATTTTATTCTCCAGCAAGGATTTCGAAGAAAAGGGGACGGAAATTATCTTTATCCTGACGCCGAGTATTTCCTCCGGCGGTCAGGAAAATATCAAGATGGTTGAAGACATTCGCAAAAAATACCGCGCTCCGGAATATGAAAAAGACCTAACCGATGTGGTAACCGGTCCCTTTACCGATACCTATACGCAGATTGCCGAGAAGAAAGCGACCGAAGCGGAAATGGGGCGGGTTCAGGCCGAGGTGGATTTGGAACAGGCCCTCGTGCGGGCGAAAACAGAAAAAGATCACGCTGATGGTGCCGAGGCCCAGGCCCGGAAACTTCGTGAAGCGGCGACCCAATTGCAGCAGCAGGCGCTGCAGGCACAGGCGGAAGCGGATGCCATCGCCGCCGAAACGTGGAGTACCCGAACCCAGATTCAAACGGATATGCGGAAGGTGGAGGAACTCGAGGCCGAGCGCCAGCAGTTGTATGCCCAGATACAACAAACGCTTCAGGAGGCCGAGCGGCTTGGTCGGGAAGCGCAGGATGCCCGGCAGAAGGCCGCCGAGGCGGAACAGCAGGCGCAGGAAGCCCGCAAGCGGCTTGCTGCCGAACCCGCCGAGACGGAACAGCAGGCCCCTGAGGGCCAGGAGCCGCTTTCCGAGTCAGCCCCCGAAGCCGGGGGGGCGCCGGCGCAATCTCTCCCCGCTCCGTCTGAATCCTAACAGACGTCCGCTTCAATCTGATGGGGCAGGTCTTCCAGCGGGCAGCCGCTGCAGCGGGGTTTGGGTTTGCAGTGTTCCTTGCCGGCTCGAACGATCAGGGCGTGATATTCATTGTAAAGCGCAATGTCCTTGTCAAGTCCGCCGTGAAATAGATCCTGTACCTGTTCATATCCGCTGCCGGGTTCGACCATTCCGTGACGCCCGAAGATGCGGGCGGTATAAGCATCCACCACAAAGATCGGTTTGCTGAAGGCGTACAGGCATATTGAATCGGCGGTTTCAGGGCCGATGCCCTTGATGGCTAGCAGTTGTTCCCGAAGCGTCAGCGGCGAAAGGGCCTTGAGATGTTCCAGCGAGCCGCCGTGTTTTTCGAACAGCCAATCGAGAAAATGCTTCAGCCGGTCGGCCTTGATATTAAAATACCCCGCCGGGCGGATATACCCGGCCAGCTGCTCAACCGACAGCCGGTGCAGTTTTTCCGGCGTCAGCCGGTCGGCCTTATTAAGGTTTCCGATGGCCTTTTCGACATTGCTCCAGGCAGTGTTCTGGGTCAGGATGGCCCCGACGATGATTTCAAACGGCGTTTCGCCGGGCCACCAGTGCTGCGGCCCGTAACGGTCATAAAGTCGGTTGTAAATATCCACAAGCGACGGACGGCCCATGAAGGTTCCTGTTTTGAATTTGCGCGCGATTTTTCTTTTACTTTCAGGCCGTTTGATTATACTTGTGGCGTTTTTGAAAGCAACCGATACTTTTGGGAGTTTTTGTGGCACGATACAATGACCGGCGGGCGGTTTCCGGACAACTGGTTTCGTTTGTTCCGAATTCGTATGCGGAACGAACCAGCCGGCCGGTCTATGCGCTGGTCTATCTGCTGGGATTTTTGCTGATTTTTCTCGTCGGGACATTTTTGATTCAACCGGCGACGCTGTCGCAGTCGCTGGCCGAGCCGCAGGTGCGGGTTGTGGCCTTTCTCTGGGTCCAGAACATTATGGAGTACCTCGGTTTTTCGACACGCGCCGCTCTGATTGCCACCCCGCTGGTGGTGGTGGTTATCCTCGCGGCGCTGCAGACAACCTCGAAAACCCCGTGGCGGGTCAAGCCGGCCGATTTTTTGCTGATGGCCGGCGAGTGTCTCCTGCTTTCCATTCCGCTGATTGTCCTCAGTTTACTGCTCAACCGCAGCGGGCCGCAGGCCAACGCTGCCGTGGCCGGTCTTTCTGCCGCCGCCGGAAACCAGCTTCTGGTGGATATGGTGACCGGCATCGGGGCGGGGATTTATGAAGAACTGATTTTCCGCCTGGTTCTGATCTGCCTGCTGATGCTGATGTTTCAGGATATATTCCGACTGGAAAAAAAACCGTCGATTGTACTGTCGGTGGTGATTTCCGCGGTGCTGTTCAGTATTCACCATCATTTCTTTTATGCCAACGGCCGGTTTTATCAGGGGGATACGTTCACGCTGGGCAAGTTTGTTTTTCGGGCGATGGCGGGGATTTATTTTGCGGTGCTGTATGCGGTGCGGGGCTTTGGCATCACGGCGGGAACCCACGCGGTCTATAATGTTCTGGCGGCCCTGGTGCGAACCCTGATTTTTGTGATTCAGCCGGAATAATTTAAAAAAATTTTCAATGTGCTAATGTCTTTAATGTTGTGCACTTGCAAAATAATCGTCCGATAAGCCGCACCAAACCGGCTTATCAGTACTGGCAGGGGGGTTGATTTGGGGGTGTGGTTTTTAGTATAATGCAGACAGCGATAAGACCGCAACAATGTCTATAATGAGAAGACCGATGGAAACGCCCAAAAGCCATTTAGCTGTCAGCGAGTTGAATTTCTCTCTGTTCCAGCGTCCGCTGCATCCGGAGCTGTTCACCATCTATGCCCAGCGGCGTATCAAGACCGAACAGTATGAGACAATGATCTGGGCAACGGGCGGATCCCATGTGGTCACCCTGATGACGGCGGGGGTCTGCCTGACGGAACTGATCAGCACCCCTGACCAGTTTTTGCCCAAACGCGGACTGATTGAGCGGTTCCAGTTTCGCGGTCAGCGCAGCCACAAATGCACCCTGAGCCGGGGACTGAGCTATATGACCGATTTCCAGGTGGAAAAAATGAGTGCCAATCTCTATCGGCAAAGCCATTTTGACCTGGAGCGGTTTGCCCGGAACCGGGGCATTTTTGTTCCCCAGTCCGAACTGGCGGTCGGCGGTTTGGAACCCTTCAGCTATATTGATTTTGAGGCCCGGCGGGACGAACTGCATATTCACGCGTTTCATGCGTTTCCCGACCAGGTGACCATTGTCAAGACCCAGTCCCTGTTTGACCTGCATCAGTAAAGGCGGCGGATAACGCCGACAGCGACGGCCTGAATCCGGCACGTATCCGAATAAATCGGCTCAAAGGCATCGTTGGCGGGCATCAGCCGTGCCGCTTTACGATCCCGGAAAAACCGTTTGAGAGTGGCGGTTTCTTCGTCCAGCAGGGCAACCACAAGCTGGCCGTTCTCGGCGGTCTGGGCGCTTCTGCAAACGACATAATCCCCGTCATGGATGCCGGCGCCTGTCATGCTCTGCCCGCAGACCTGCAGGACGAACAGTTCCTGCCGATGGCCGAAGACCTCCTGCAGCGAAAACGGCTCCGTGTGCTCTATCGCGTCAATCCCGTACCCGGCAGACACGCGGCCCCGGAGGAGGATTCCCTTCGAAGCGCTGCCGGCCGCCCTGTCCGAAGCGGCGTCGTCAAACGCGCGGGTGTCAGGCCGCCGAGCCGCTTCGAGCAGCGCTTCGCCGGCCGGGGTGAGCGTCAAACAGCGTGCCTTGCCCGTGGAGTGTGTCAGCAGCCCTTTTTCGCGAAGTCCTGCGACATGTTCGAATGCGGTGGCCCGGCTGATATTTAAGCTGTCGGCCAGCTCCCCAATCGTCGCCGAATAGCATTGCTTCTGAACAAAGTGTTCGACCCGGCGCAGCGTTTGGAGCTGCTTTGGCGTGATCTGCATGGTTTGAACCATCCTCTGTTTTCTCCCGATGCGGTTTATGTGAAGTCAACGGTCCGGCTGCCGGTTCCGGCGGCAGGGCGCAGGCGATTTCCGTCAATATCTCCGGCTGGACTGTCGCGCCGATGATTTCGGCGATGACATTCAAGACCTTTCCCAGCGGCGACAGGTCTGCCGGCGGCGTCAGCGGCAGGGCGGTGCTCCACGAATTGACATAATCGCCCCCCGGCCCGAATTTGCACAACGGAATGTCCTGTTTTCTGTTTCCAAACCGATCCATGATTATCATCCTTGTGATGTTCTGTTTCTCTGCCCGTTTCGCAGGTCAGTTTTTCATAATATCTTATAAAAAAAGAGGTTGCATAAATAACTCGTATTTTATTCGCGTTCCTTGGCGGTTAAAACATCCCGCGGTAGCTTCTATCGGCAAACCGCCCCCGAAAACCCAAACAAAAACCGAACAGATTTTCAAAAACAAGGTCCGCTTTCAGACCGTCCCCCCAATAACCGGCGGCCAAGAAGAAAGTTAGGGGTAAAAAATAAAATCAAAATTTATCTGCCCGAACAGGATTTTCGGGTCTGAATTTTTTTGTATCAGATTTGGGACACTATTGATACAAATGAGTTAAAATATCAAGTATTGAATTCCCTGTTGGCTGGTGCAATAAAAGTTCCTGATAACTTCGTTTATTACCGTAGCTCAATAGTTTTAAGGAAATCGATATGTTCAGGCAAATTAGATTGTGGGTGATATGTGTTTGCGCGGGGTTGTCAACGGTTTTTGCGGAACCGCCGACCAATATCGTGGTTATCGGCTGGGATGGTGCGCAGCGTGATCATGTCAAAGAGATGATTGCCGGGAATGAACTACCCAATCTGATGGCTCTTTGTAAAGAGGGCAAGCTGATTGATATTGATGTGACCGATGGGATGACGGATACCAAGGCGGGGTGGAGCCAGATTTTAACCGGCTACCGCAGCGACATTACAGGCGTTTACCGCAACAGCCGGTATCAGCCGATCCCCGAGGGATATTCGGTTTTTGAACGTCTTGAATCCTTCTTCGGGCCCCAGAACATTGTTACCTTGGCGGTCATCGGCAAAAAGGATCATGTTGACAACGACGCTCCCCGGCGGATGGAGTATGATACATGGCTGGCCAACGAGCAGAAGCAGGGAAAAATCGACTTGCAGCGGCCGGGGCTTGGCAATCTTCGAGGGGGTCGAATCATTGAGGAGAACGGCAAGAAGTATGTGGACACCCCCGGCAAACCCTGGTACTTCGCCAGCCGGAATATGGACCTGTTTGTCAACGGACTGGACACAAATGAAAGGGTCGCTCTGCGGGCAATGGCCGAACTGGCCGCACACAAAGAAAGCCGGTTTTTTCTATTTGTTCATTTTGCAAACCCGGATCACGCGGGCCACAAACGCGGCGAAAACTCTCAGGCATACAGCGATGCCATCCGGGATGACGACGCCTGGACGGGCAAGATTACGGCCAAACTGAAGGAACTGGGGCTGTATGATAAAACGCTGGTTTATGTCGTTGTTGATCACGGTTTTGATGAAGACAAAAAAGGGCACAATTATGCCCCCTATGTGTTCTTGGGAACCAATGATTCGACGATTATCCGCGACGGCGACCGGATGGATATTGCCCCGACGATATTGAAACGCTACGGGATGGATTTGGCCGCAATCAAACCGGCGCTGAGCGGAAAACCGCTGGACGAACCGGCTGCGCGAAAAGTGGCTCCTGCGAGAAATCCCAATATTCGCAGACCGCTCCCGCCGCCTCCGCGGCGTTTGGCGGCTGAGAATACGGCCGAAGAATCCGCTGCCTCCAAGGGCGAACAGACGGCATTGGAGCAACTCAAAGAAACGGATGTGGATAAGATGACGCCGCTGGAAGCCAAGCGTTTGCTGACAGAGATAAAAAAAGAGATGGGGCGGTAAAATCCGGTGCGGGACTTATCTTTCGCGGAGAGCTATTCCGGCCCGTTCCTGTTTTGCTTGAGCCAGTTTTGCTCCAGGCCATCCAGGATAACCGTGCATTTTCCAAACCCTTTATTGTCCGGCTTGATAAAGTCAATCTCCAGTTTGCCGCCGATTTTTTTGCCGCAAACGACATCTAAAAATTCCTTGCGATAGCGGACCTTTTTGCCATCTGCCGCCACAATTAAATCCTCATGAGCCAAACCGGCCTTTTCCAAAGAACCATTCGGCTCAACGCGGTGAATCACAAGCCCCTCAGCGCCTTTCTCGAAACGCTTCTGGAAATCGGGCGACTGTGTCCATAGTTCTTCCACGATTCCGCCGATAGCGGGGGTGTCGGCGTGTTCTTTTGTTGTAACAAGGCGGTAAATTGCCTCTTGGGGGGCTAAAAACGCGATACCGGAATTGGTTTTTCCTTCGGCTTCGGCAACTTTTTCGTCAATCCAGCCGGACTGAACCCCGATAATTTCCCCCCGCCCATTAACCCAGTTGCCGCCGGAAAGTCCCCGTTGCGTCATTGTCGTGATATACCGTACCTGGACATAGTAACGGATTTGCGCCTCGGTAAGGTATTCGTAATCCGGGTTGGAGGAGGCGATCAGGCCGCGCAGAAGCAGGCCGTGCCGATACAGCGGAGAACCGACCACATAAATGGTATCTCCTGCCCGCGGGCTTTGTTTGGAAACGGTCAGAAAGGGGAGGTCTCTGGAAGTCTGGATTTTGAGCAGGGCCAGGTCGTGTCCCTTGTCAACGGCGACCAATGCAGCGGGTCTGCGGCCGTGTGCGGTGGACAGAACCTCCAACGGTATGTCCGGGCGGGTGATACAATGACCGGCCGTCAGGACATATCCGTCTGCGGATACAAATGCGCCGCTGCCGGCTATTTGGCCGTCAGCTAAAATTTCCACGCAAGCCGGCAATAGATTATTGTAGAGTTCGGTTTCCGGCGAGGCATTTTTTACTAAGCCGCATCCTTGGCATATCACAATTACAAATGCTGCCAGACACAAATCAGCGCGATGCCGTTTTTTGTGGTTTTTCCCGAACATAAAATTCATTCGCTTTCTTTAAGGTACTGTATAGGCCGGTCAGGATAAGCCGTTATATTTTACTCAGCGCCGCGGCGGCGGATTTGGCAAAGTAGGTGATGATGATGTCGGCGCCGGCGCGTTTGAAAGCGGTCAGGATTTCGAGCATGGCCTGCGTGCGGTCGAGCAGTCCGGCGTCGGCGGCGGCGTTGAGCATCATGTATTCGCCGGAGACGTTGTAGGCCGCGATGGGCACATCAAAGCGGTCCCTGGCCATGCGAACCACGTCCAGATACGCCAGCGCGGGCTTGACCATGACGATGTCGGCCCCTTCCTCGATATCGAGTTGAATTTCCCGCATCGCCTGACGCGTGTTGGCCGGGTCCATCTGGTAGCTTTTGCGGTCGCCCTGGGCCGGTGCGCTGCCGGCGGCCTCGCGGAACGGCCCGTAGTAGGCCGAGGCATACTTGGCCGAGTAGGCCATGATGGCGGTGTCGGTCAGGCCGTCGGCGTCCAGCATTTTGCGGATGACGCTGACGCGGCCGTCCATCATATCCGAGGGAGCGACAACATCGGCCCCGGCTTTTGCGTGAACAAGGGCCATCTGGCCCAGAAGCCGGCAGGTCTTGTCGTTTTGGATTTTGCCGTCTTCAATCAGGCCGCAATGGCCGTGATCGGTATAAGCGCACAGGCAGACATCCGTGCAGACGACCAGCTCGCCGGCGGCGTCCTTGATGCGTTTGACGGCTTCGGCGACGGCGCTGTCGGGGCTGTACGCCTCGGAGCCGGCAGAATCTTTTTTATCGGGAAGACCGAAGAGCAGGACGGCGCCGATGCCGAGCTTGGCGGCCTCTTTGGCCTCCTGTGCGGCGTTTTCCGGCGACAGATGAAAACAATCCGTCATTGACGGAATGGGAATTTTAATGTTTTTGCCCGGGCGCACAAACAGCGGGTAAACCAGATGACCGGCGGTGAGTGCCGTTTCGCGGACAAGCCGCCGCATGGCCGGACTGGTTCGAAGCCGTCGAAGTCGTGTTGCCGGATAGCTCATTTTATCGCCTTCCTTTCTATGCCGACAGCGGCATCAATTCTTTTTTTCCTTGCGGAGTTCATCGAGAATCGTCTTTCCGCCTTCGTCCAGAATCTGCCGGGTTATTTCGTCGGCGGCATCGGGGGCGTCGCTGACGGGGCATGTCCGTCCCTTCCGGATGGCGCATGTTCCCGCCGTGTTTAACAAAGCGGCGCAGATGCGGATGCGGCCGGCGTCAATCGAGCAGAAGACACCCAGCGGGATGCTGCATCCGCCGTGCAGGCCCGCCAGGATGCGCCGTTCCGTCTGGGTTGCGATTCGTGCGCCGGGATCGTCCAGCCGGGAAACAATATCCATCAGGCGGCGGTCATCGTCACGAATCTGTATCGCCAACGCCCCTTGTCCCGGGGCGGGCAGGAACATCTCCGGCGGCAGGGCGTACGAAACCGCATCGGACAACCCCAGCCGGTTGAGGCCGGCCTGTGCGATAACGACGGCAAAGAACCGGCCGGACGATACTTTTTTGAGCCGTGTTTCGATATTGCCCCGCAGCGGCTGGCAATCGAGGTCCGGCCGAAGCGCTTTGAGCTGCGCAATCCGCCGAATACTGGAGGTCCCGACGACGGCGCCTTTGGGCAAATCATCGAGCGAGGCCAGTTTTGTCGGAGCGACGATAACGTCATTGACCGGCTCCCGCGGCGGAATGGCGGCAATCAGCAGCCCTTTTGTCGGGGCGGTGGGCAGGTCCTTGAGCGAGTGGACGGCGATGTCCGCGTTGCCGCCCAGCAGGGTCTGTTCGACTTCCGAGGTGAAAAAGCCGACGGATTCGGACTTATACAGGAAATCGGAGCGGTCCCGGTCGCCTTTTGTGGAAACCTCCTCGAAGGCGATGGAACAGTCCGGCAGCAGTTTCACAAGCATCTGCCTTACCAGTTCGGCCTGGGCTACAGCCAGCCGGCTGGCGCGGGTTGCGATTTTTAAGTGCCGTTTCAAATTACAGACCTCATCGGGTACGGTTAATTTCTGCTATTGTAGGCACAAAAACGGACGATTTCAAGGATTTATAAATCCCAAAGCCGCAAAGTGCGCAGGACTGTAAGCGCATCCCCCAAGGGTGTTCGTTTGGGAGAGGCCCGGTGGACAGATTTATCCTGTCTGGTTCGGTTACAGAGCGGCCTTGTTCCTTCGGAGCAGCTCCGCTGCGGAGCAGTCGCGTTTGACCTGGTAGCCCTTGAGCGGCATAATATGCTCGTGGACCATATCCAGAAAATCAGAGGGGTACGGGAAGAAGGCGTCCTCAACCTCGTCCGGCGGGGTGATCCAGTTGCGGGCGCCCAGCACGACCGGCGGGGCGTCCAGTTCGTCAAACGCCAGCAGGTTGATGGTCGAGGCCATCGTATGCAGGAAAGAGCCGCGCTCGCAAGCGTCCGAGGCCAGCAGTATCTTGCGGGTCTTTTTGACGGATTCGAGGACCTTTTCGTAATTGAACGGAACCAGCGTTCGGGCGTCGATGATTTCGCAGCGTATGCCGTACTGCTGCTCCAATTGCTGGGCCGCCTCAATCGCCCGGTAGAGCGTAGCGCCGATGGTCAGGATGGTTAAATCCCCGCCTTCCTTGCGGATGGCCGGCTCGCCGAACGGCACTTCGTAATACCCCGTCGGTACGCCGCCTTTAACGAATTCCTCCGCCGTGCCGTACAAACGCTGGCTTTCAAAGAAGATGACCGGGTCGGTGCCGACCAGCGCCGAGTACATCAATCCCTTGGCGTCGTAGGGTGTTGCGGGGAAAACGACTTTCAAGCCGGGAATATGGGTACAGAGCGAAGTCCAGTCCTGGCTGTGCTGGGCGCCGTACTTGCTGCCCACCGAAACACGGACGACGACCGGCATTTTCAAAAGACCGCCGCTCATGGATTGCCATTTGCACAACTGGTTGAAGATTTCATCGCCCGCCCGTCCGAGGAAGTCGCAATACATCAGCTCGACCAGCGCCCGGCCGCCTTCCAGCGCGTATCCGACGGCGGTTCCCACAATCGCTCCTTCGGCAATGGGCGCGTTAAAGAGCCGGTGATACGGCAGCGCCTCGGTCAGGCCGCGATAGACGGCAAACGCCCCGCCCCAGTCGCGGTTTTCCTCGCCGTAGGCAACCAGCGTCGGATCGGCGTAAAACCGGTCGAAAATAGCTTCAAAGAGGGCGTCCCGGACGCCGATGCAGCGGGTGTCCTTGAGCCGCTGGCCGGTTTCATCAAAGGCCGACCGGCTTCGGGAGGCCAGCCCCTGCACGCGGGGGTTTTCTTCCTTCGACAGCAAAACATCCGGCTTTCTGCCCGGCTCCATCGACTCGATTTTATGATTCGAATACATCGTCCGTTCTAGCAGGCCGTTTGGCGTTTTCAGGTCGGCGCGCGGCGAAATGGACTTTTCTACGGCCTTTCGGCATGCCTTGACGATGAGCTGCTCGGCATAGGTCTGGATCGCTTCGATCTTGCTGGCGTCGCAGATGCCCGTCTTGATCAGTTCATTGGCAAAATGAACGGTCGGGTCGTGTTCCTGCCAGGCCTCAACCTCGCTTTTTTCACGGTAACTGCTCTGGTCGGACGGCGAATGGCCGCTGTAGCGGTAGGTTACGGTGTCCAGCAGGACGGGGCCGTCGCCTTTTTTGAGAAGTTCCCGTTTGCGAAGAATGGCGTCGGCTACGGCCAACGGATTGTAGCCGTCGATGCGTTCGGCGTGCATCTGTTCGGGATTGAGACCTGCGCCCAATCGGGCCAGCATGCCGAAGCCCATCGTTTCGCCTTCCGGCTGGCCGCCCATGCCGTAGAAGTTGTTGTAGAAATTGATAATCAGGGGCAAACCGCCGCGATGCGGCTTGTCCCAGAGTTTTTTGAATTGATCCATCGCGGCAAAGCACAGGCCTTCCCAGACCGGCCCGCAGGAAGACGAGGCGTCGCCGATGTTGCCGATGACGATGCCGGGTTTTTGATTCACCTTCTTGTAAAGGGCTGCGCCGACGGAAATGTCGCCCGAGCCGCCGACGATGGCGTTGTTGGGATAGACGCCGAACGGCGGGAAGAAGGCGTGCATCGAGCCGCCCATGCCTTTATTGAGGCCGGGTTCGCGGCCGAAGATTTCGGCCAGCGTGCCGTAAATCAAAAAATCAATCGCCAGGTCTTTGACAGTGCCGGCGGCGTCTTTTTCGACGATCCGCAGGCACTGGCCGCCGAAATAGTTTTCCATAATTTCCATCAGCTTTTTGTCGTCGAGTTTTTCGATGGCCGACAGGCCCTTGGCCAGAATCTCGCCGTGGCTTCGGTGACTGCCGTAAATGTGATCGTCGATGCCCAGATGATACGCCTGGCCGACGGCCGCCGCTTCCTGACCGATAGACAGGTGGGCGGGGCCGTTATGCATATACGCGATGCCCATATAGGAGCCGCGGAGTTTGATCTCATTGAGCATGGTCTCAAACGTGCGGAGGATGACCATGTCGCGCTGAATACGGAGGATGTCGTCAGCGCTGTAGCGTGTGAGTTCATCCGTGATGTTTTTTTTGTATTGATTGACCGGAATCGGCTTAAACTCGATGGTTCCGCTCCCGCGTGCGTGTTCGGGATTGACGGTTTGGCACTTCGGCATTTTAGTAACTCCTGGTTATATTTTACGATCCTGTTATTTTCAGTTTTTGGGCGGGGGTGACGCCCGGAAAGACAATCGTGATGTTTTTTCGGGCCAGATAGTCACACCATTGCTCCGATGGCTGGCGGTCCGTGATGACAGCCCGGAGACAGTCAAAATCCGCTATCTTATAAAGAGAAGGGTTTCTGAATTTACTGTGGTCGGCCAGCAGGATAACCTGACGGGCATTTCGGGCCGCCAGGCCGAACAAATGAGCGCTTTCAATATCAATGGAGGTCAGGCCGAAATCCATTCCCAGGCCGTCCGTGCCGAGAAATGCGCAATAACCGCGAAGACGGTCCATCGCTTCGGTCGCCATTGGGCCGACAGTGTCCATTCGGTCGGGGCGGTACTGTCCCCCCAGGATGAGAACCTTCAGCGTTGGGGCATAAAGCTCCTGAGCCGTGCGAATGGAATTGACGATGACGGATAAACCGCGTTTTTTGCGTAAAAAAGGGGTTATTTCAAAACATGTGGTACCGGAATCCAGAAAAATCTGTTCGCCGTCGGCAATCAATTCGCTTGCCATTGCGGCAATCGCGCGTTTTGCTTCGATATTCCGCATCGATTTGGATATAAAGGAATAATCCGAGTTGCGAACGACCGAGGCCCCGCCGTGTGCCAGTTCCAGCAGGCCTTCGGTGGCCAAACTGTGCAAATCCCGCCGGACAGTGGCCTCGGAAACACTAAGCTCTTCAGCCAACCGGCTGACGGAAACATGGCCAAGTTGGTAAACATGGCTCATGACGGCTTGGCGTCGCTGCTGGATTGTGAATGTCATAATTATCGGCCTCAATTTGTAAAAAACAGGTCATTCGATGGCGCATATTAAAGCATAAAAAACAAAAATACAACATTAATTTGCAAAAATTTGCTTGATTTATGAAATTATATGGTGTATTTTTGGAAGTGTAAGTTTTTAACCGTATTAACGGAGACATGTTATGTATATCATAAAATACCGCCCCCGAGGCGGGGTACCCCCGGAAGGTGTTGTTACCGCATGGGCGGTCAAAGAGGGAAATGCTGTCAAAAAGGGGGATTTGCTGGTTGAAATTGAGGCCGCAGGGGCAGCCGTGCAGGTGGAAACCGCCATTGAGGGGACAATACGAAAGGAACTGGCCGGCACTGGCACACCGCTCAAGTCGGGGGATGCTCTGGCCATTATTGGTCAGCCGGGCGAGGATATTTCGGGTATTCTTGCACAACTGACCCCTCCAAAACCAGTTCCCTGTGTTCAGTGTTCCCCCAAAGGAGAGGTTCCGGCGGGCGTCAAAGCCGTTAAGCCGGAGAAAGTGAAACAAAATGCGGGTCAGACGCCCGCATTCCCAAAGAAAGAGGAATTTATGACATCCCAGCAGCCCGTCCAGCAGGCCGTCGGTTCACAGGGAGTGGTCCCCATCTTGATGCCGCAAGCCGGCCAGAGCATGGAAGAAGGCACGATTTTGTCGTGGAAGGTTAAGGAGGGCGACCGCGTTGAAGTTGGCCAGGTGATTATGGATATCGAGACGGATAAAGCCACGATGGAAGTCGAGGCGGTGGATGCCGGACGGGTCGCGAAGATTGTTTCACGGGAAGGCGAAATTGTCGGGGTCAAGATGCCGGTGGCCTATTTAGCCCCGGAGGGGGTTGATATCGATGCCTGTCTGGCGTCGGCAGGGCCGTCGCCCCATGCTCCCCTGCCGGCTGCAAGTGTCCCGTCTGCTGCCGCTGCCGCACCGAAAGCGTCAACCGCTCCAAAGACGGCGGCGTCTGTCAGCGAAAGCGGACGCGTCAAGGCCTCACCGGCGGCACGGAAAGCCGCTGCGGACAAGGGCATAGAACTTGCGGCCATTGGCGCCGGCTCCGGCCCGGGCGGACGCATCCTTTCGGCGGATGTTCAAAACGCCGAGGGTATGCCGTCCGGAACGCAGGTTCACGCCGTCAGCAAAATGCGGCGGGCGATAGCCAATAACCTGCTGTATTCCAAACAGAATATCCCGCATTTTTACGCCAAAGTAACGATTGATGCGGGCGCGTTGTTTGCGGTCTATCGCCAGACAAAGGAGCAATTCAAGTGCAGCGTCAATGATTTCGTAACGCGGGCGTGCGCTAAGGCGATTCGCCGGTACCCGGCATTTCGAAGCCAGTACCAGAACGCCCAGATGGTGGAAAATCCCGCCGTCAATATCGGAATCGCCGTCGGAACCGAAAACGGTCTGACCGTACCGGTGGTGCTCAATGCCGACCGGATGAGCCTGGAGCAGCTGGCGGCGCGCAGCCGCCAGGTGGTCGAAGCCGCCCGCAGCGGCAAGCTCGAAGGCATCGGGCAGGGGGTTTTCACGATTACCAATCTGGGGATGTTCGGTGTGGAAGAGTTTTCGGCGATTATTAATCCGCCGGAATCGGCGATTCTGGCCGTTGGCGCTGTCCGTGAAGGCGCGGCCGTCGAAAACGGGGTCCTGCGTGCGACGCGGCTGATGACGGTTACGCTCAGCGTGGATCACCGGGTGATTGACGGCGTGATGGCTGCGCAATTTCTGCAAACGCTCAAAGAACTTCTTGAAAAACCCCAGCAGTTGGTTGGATAATACACGCGTGAAAAGGTAAGAAAGAAGATTGCCGGCTGGAAGCCGGTGTTACTTAAGGATAGGATTATGGCGGAACATTATCATATCGCAGTCATCGGGGCAGGCCCCGGCGGGTATGTCGCGGCGTTAAAAGCCGCCCAGATGGGGGCCACGACAGCCGTTGTCGAAAAACATCATCTCGGCGGCACATGCCTCAATTACGGGTGCATCCCCTCCAAGGCCCTGCTGGCATCGGCGGAATTGCTTCACCGCATTCGCGGCTGTGCCTCATTGGGTGTTTCCGTCAACGGGACAGTCGGTTTTGACTGGTCTGCCATCCAGAAGCGAAAAGATAAAGTCCTGATGAAGCTGCGAGGCGGCGTCAAGGGGCTTTTCGGCGCGCGCGGCGTAACGCTGTATTCGGGCAAGGCCGTTCTGGATGGGCCGGGCAAAATCAATGTGACCGACGAGAAAGGGGGCATCAGCTCTTTTACGGCGGATACCGTTATCCTGGCCAGCGGCTCTGTGCCGGCGCGTATCCCCGGCTGGCCGACAGACCCGAATGTCATCTGCACGTCCGATGAAGCCCTGCATTGGAAAGAACTGCCCAAACGGCTTTTGATTGTCGGCGGCGGCGTCATCGGCTGTGAGTTCGCCTGCATGATGCATGAATACGGCGTCCAGGTTACGGTCGTCGAAATGCTGGACTCCCTGCTGCCGGAAATGGAAACGGCGCTGGGGCAGGCCCTGTCGGGCGTTTTTGCCAAACGCGGCATAAAAATTCATACGGGTACCCGGGTTGAAAATCTTCAGGTCGGGGGCGGCCAGGTTGAAGCGGCGCTCTCCGGCGGCCAGACCGTGCAGGTTGATAAGGTGCTGGTCGCAACCGGCCGCCGGCCTGCCACACAGGACCTGGGGCTGGAAACCGTCGGCCTGCAAACCGACAGAGGGTTCATCCGCGTCAATGACCGAATGGAAACACCGGTGAAAAACTATTACTGCATCGGCGACGCCAACGGCCGCTGTCTGCTGGCCCACGCTGCCAGCGCCCAGGGCGAAACGGCGGTTGAAAATGCGTTGGGACACACCCGGCAGCAAACGCTGCCGGTGCCCAGCGCCGTTTATACCTTCCCGGAAATCGCCTCGGTCGGTCTGACGGCCAAACAGGCACAGCAGCAGGGCATTCCTATTCGAGTCGGCGAATTTCCCATCGGCCATCTGGGCAAGGCGATGGCGGTCGGCGAGGAATTCGGCTTCGTGCGGGTGATTCGGCATTTTGACAATGAAACACTCCTCGGTGTGCATCTTGTCGGGCACAACGCGACGGAGATTATTGAAAGCGCAGCGGCGATGCTGTCGCTGAAGGCCGGCGCCAGGGAGCTGGCGGCGATGATTTTTGCGCATCCGACGCTGTCTGAAGCGGTCAAGGAAGCCGCCGAAGATGCGTTTGGCAGCGCCCTGCATCTGCCGCCCCGCAAGGTGATGCGCATGGCTGCGGAAACGGAAGAAATTCATTAACGAATCGACCTATGCAGATAAAAGCCGCATCGGCCACGGAATTTTTATTGAAATTAGGCACGGTTGAGCAGATCAAGCGCCGGGCACAAGAAGACCCGCAGCCGCAGCGGCCGATCGTTTTTAACAGTCATATTCATCTGCCGCCGAACTTTTCGGCGTTTGAAACGGTTCAGCAGGCCGTTGATCTTGCCGCCCGGCAGGGCGTTACGATTCTGGGTGTCGGGAACTATTATGATTTTTCCGTCTATCAGGCGTTTGTGCAGGCCGCCCGCAGCAGGGGGATTTTCCCCTTGTTCGGCACGGAGATTATCGCCCTTGATACGGACCTCCAGCAGCGGGGGATTCGCGTCAATGACCCCGGCAACCCGGGCAAATACTATATCTGCGGCAAGGGAATCAGCCGGTTCGAGCGTTTTTCGAAACGGGCGGCCGAACGGATGAATGCCATTTGCCGAAACGACGCCCTGCGGATGCGTCAAATGACGGCCAAACTGGCGGAGGCCTTCAGCCGCTGCGGCGTGGAGACCGGGCTGAATGAAGGGGCGATCATTGCCCGCGTTGTCCGCCGCCATGGGTGCGATCCCAAAACGGTTGTCCTGCAGGAGCGGCACCTCTGCCAGGCGTTTCAGGAGGTCTTTTTTGAGAAGGTCGGCAGCGGGCAGCGTCGCGACAAATTATCCGCACTTTTCGGAGTGGCGCCAAAGGCGGATGTCGAAGATGCGGTGGGGATTCAAAATGAAATCCGCTCGGCCCTGATGAAAGCCGGCAGGGTGTGTTTTGTATCGGAGCGTTTTGTGAGTCCGGTTCAGGCCAGGGAGCTGATTGCCGACTTGGGCGGGATTTCCTGTTATCCGGTTCTGGCCGATGGGGCCGGGCAGCGGTGTGAATATGAAACGCCTGTTAAGACGCTGATTGAAGCGCTCAACGCCGACGGCTACACGGCGGCTGAATTGATTCCCGTGCGAAACCAGCCGGAGGTCTTGAGCGAGTATGTTACGGCGATTCGCCGGGCGGGGATTGCGGTCGTGGCCGGAACGGAGCACAATACGCCGGATGTCCTGCCGATGGAGCCGGCCTGCGTCAAAGGCCGGCCGATACCCGAACCGGTCAAGGCAATTTTCCGGGAGGGGGCATGCGTTCTGGCGGCGCATCAGTTTCTGTGTGCCCATGGAGAAACGGGCTTTGCGGATGCGGGCGGTCCGGCCGAGGAACGCATCGATGCGTTTCGAAAGATTGGTATTGCGGTTTTGAATCGCTATTTCGATACAAGTTCATAGTTCGCTGTTTTTAGTTAAGGCGTTATCCTGCGGATACTCTGTATGATAAGGAGCGATGGAATTGAGATGGATAAAAAGATGATGGAAAAAATAAATTTGGTTGCTCCGATTCTGCGGATGCTGCTGGCAACGGACGACCGGCTTCCAATCGTCCGTTTTGCCGGCGCTGTCGGCGGCGAGGCCGTCGGCGTTAAGGTGTCTTTGCCCGACAATGCCCGGGAAGCGGAGGCGGTAAACCTTTTGCGTAAGGCGATTGGGCCGCGGGCGGAGACGGTCAGGGCGGTGTGCGTTGAAGGGGTCGGCTGTTTTGAGATTGTGCCTCCGGATAAAAACCTCGGCGGAAGAATTGCCGGAAAGGTTGTCGTTGTTACGGGAGCGGCACAGGGGTTTGGGTTGGAGATCGCCCGGGATATGGCAAAGCAGGGGGCCTGCGTGGCGCTGGCGGATATTAACCTTGCCGCTGCGCAGAAAGAGGCCCGGACGCTGGCCGACAGCCTGGGTGCGCATCGGGCAATGGCCGTATCAATGAATGTTACCGATCCCGAGTTGATTCACAATGCGGTCAGCCAGGTTATTCGAACGTATGGCGGATTGGATGTGTTTATTTCCAATGCGGGGGTCCTGAAGGCCGAAAGCGTCAAGACGCAATCGAAAAAGGACTTCGATTTTGTGACCGATGTGAATTACAAGGGGTATTTTTACTGCGTGCAGGCGGTGTCAAAGGTACTGGCGCTGGAGCATCAGGTACGCGGCGATTACAGAAGCGATATTATCCAGATCAATTCCAAGTCGGGACTGGTCGGCTCCAACCGCAACGGGGCCTATGCCGGCAGCAAATTCGGCGGCGTCGGGCTGACCCAGTCGTTTGCCCTCGAACTGGTCGAAGACGGCATCAAGGTCAACGCCGTCTGCCCGGGCAATTTCTTTGACGGGCCGCTCTGGTCCGATCCGGAAAACGGCCTGTTCGTGCAGTATCTGCGAACCGGCAAAATCCCCGGCGCCAAAACGCTCGAAGATGTCAGGCGGGCCTATGAGCAGAAGGTGCCGATGAAACGCGGCTGCACGACAGCGGATGTCATGGCGGCCGTGTATTATTTGATTGAACAAAAATACGAAACCGGCCAGGCCGTTCCCGTTACCGGCGGCCAGGTCATGCTGCATTAAAAATTGACAGTCGTCAATCAAGATGAACCCTGTGCCCTTATGGCAAAAAAGAAAGACAAGACGATGGCGGATCGTATCCCTGAAAAGCAGACGGCGGTTCAGCTGGTCGGGCCGGACAAGCTGGCACTGAATTCGGATAAACCGGTTGACAGGCCTGGACCGCATCAGATTCTGGCGCGGGTGGAAGCGGTAGGCCTGTGTTTTTCGGATTTGAAGCTGCTCAAACAGTTTGACAGGCATGTGCGGAAAAGCGCGGTCATTGCCGGCGTCAATGCAGACATCCTGCCCGGCATTCCCAGCTATAAGCCCGGCGCGGCGCCGACAGTGCCTGGCCATGAGACCTTTTGCACGATTGTGGCTGTCGGGGACAACATCCGGCGGTATCGCGTCGGCCAGCGGGTGCTGGTGCAGACCGACTATCGCTGGCTCAGGACCGCCGATTCCAACGCCGCGTTTGGCTATAACTTTGAAGGGGCGCTGCAGCAGTATGTTCTGATGGATGAACGGGTCATCGTGGATCCCCGGACCAACGAAGGCGTTTTGATTCCGGTGGAGAAAAACATAAGCGCATCGGCGGTTGCGCTGGTGGAACCGTGGGCTTGCGTGGAAAGCTCGTATGCAACGGAGGAACGGAATACACTATTGCCGCGCGGGGAATTGCTGGTTGCGGCCGATGCGGGCAGAGCGATCGAGGGAATCAGAAAGAGTTTTTCGCCGCAGGGCAGGCCTGCTTCCATTACGGCCGTTTGTGCCGACAAAGGTCAATACGAGATGCTGGCGGGGCTGAGAATTAAACTGATAAAGACCGACACCCTGACGGATTTGCCCAATGAAGCGTTCGACGACATTGTCTATTTCGGGTCCAATAAAGAGACGCTCGAAATCTTGAATGACAAACTGGCGGCCAGGGGCATTATCAACATTGTGCTGGGCGGTCATCGGATCGGCCAGGAGGTGTCGGTTGGCGTGGGCCGGACACATTACGGCATGACCCGCTGGATCGGGACGACGGGCGACAATGCGGCGGAAAGCTATGCGCATATTCCCGCCGCCGGCGAAGTCCGCAAGGGCGACAACGTGCTGATTGTGGGGGCCGCCGGCCCGATGGGGCAGATGCACACGATTCGCCTGGTGTGTTCGGGTATGGAGAATCTTTCGATAACGGGTACGGATTTCGATGACCGGCGGCTGCGGGAACTGGAACACAAGGCCGCCCCTTTAGCGCGGCAGCGGGGGGTCAAGCTGTCTCTGGTCAATCCGCAAAAACAGCCGGCCAAAGGCCCGTTCAGTTATTTTGTCGTCATGGCGCCGGTGGGGGCATTGGTGGCGCAGGCGGTTAAAGACAGCAGCGACAGTGCGCTGATTAATGTGTTTGCCGGCATTCCCGCGTCCGTCCGGCAAGAGATCGACCTGGATACCTATATCGCCAATCGGTGCTTTATTTTTGGTACGAGCGGGTCGCGCTTGTCCGATATGAAAATCGTATTGGAAAAAGTGCTGTCAGGGCAATTGGATACCAACACATCCGTTGGGGCCGTCAGTGGGATGGCCGGGGCGATTGACGGGATTCGGGCGGTCGAAAACCGCACGCTGGCGGGCAAAATCATTGTTTATCCTGCCCTTGAAACAATGCCGCTGATTCCGCTGTCAGCGCTGGGCGAGCGGTATCCATCCGTTACCGAAAAACTGCACAACGGCAACTGGACAAAAAGCGCCGAAGAGGAGCTTTTTTGTGTTGCACGCTAAGTCAGGGGGCTTATAATGAAGCCAACCAAATAACCATCTATCGGAAAGGGAATAATCATGGCAAAAGCATTAAAAGCGGAATGTTTACCCGGAATTAAAAAAGCGACTCCCCGGATGCCCGTCATCGGGGTTTTTGCCCCGTGCGATCCGCGGATTGACCGGGCCAGCCGCACGCGTGCTCAGAACATTACTGCCATGGTTGCCGATACCATCAGCGGCCAGGTGGTCATGCCCGACAAGCAGGCGGTGCCCGTGGTGTATTCGGGTGTCTTGGTGGACAGCGAAGCGCAGGCGGATGTGGTGGCCCAGCAGTTTCGAAAAGCGGGCGTCAATATCCTGGTCTGTGCGCCGGACACCTGGGCGTTTCCGCAGTTGACGACCATTTCGCTTCTGCAGCAGTTCCCCAAGGACACGCCGCTGAATATCACCTGCGGCAACAGCGGCCCCAAGCCGGGGGTGGTCTATGCGCACGCGGTGGCCGGAGCCATCAGCCAGTACGGCAAGATGGTGCATCTGAATGTCGGCAACTGGCCGGATACGGGGACCAACCCGGTGATGACCAAGCCGACGGCGGCGGCGCTCGTTGACTGGTGCTACGCGGCGGTCACAGCGGTGGCGCTGAAAGGCCGGCGCGTGATGATTTTCGGCCATGACTCGATGGGGATGGAAACGGCGCTGGCACATATCCTGCCGACGCGCAACACCTTCGGTCTGGAAATTACCCGCCTGGATATGAAACTGCTGGCCGATATGCTCCGCAAGGGGGCTTACAGTCAAAACGAGTTAAAAGACCTTCGCGGCTGGATTGACCGCACAGTCGGCAAACGGCTTGAACTGAAAACCGAGGCCGACAGCGAACGGTTCAATCAGTCGCTGGCGATGTATCTGATTAACCGCGACCTGATGGCAGACCTCAATGCCGTCGGCGGCGGGTTTATGAGCCAGCTTGAGTGGGGCAGCGACCGGCGGGGGCTGCCGCTGCCGGTGGCCGATGCGATGGAATCGATGTTCAACAGCACGTTTGACCACAATGGCCCCAAGGCCCCGCTGCCCTATGCAACCGAGGCGGATGTGCAGGGCCTGCTGACGATGCTGTTTATGACATGGCTCAGCGGCGGAAATCCGCCGCTGTTTATGGACTTCCGCAAGGTCTGGGAGGGCTGGGAGATACAGGCGCTGGCCGATAAGCTGGGCGTCAAGGTTGACCCCAAAGCGGACTATATCGCCAAAGGTCTGGTGGACGGCGACAATTCCGGCAGCGCGGCGTTTAACTGGGCCGCCAAACCCGGCGCCGGCGTTAAGGAAATTATGAAGGGAATCGCCATGCCGCTGGCCGATGAAGGGTATTTCCCCGGCGGCGGCAACAGCGTCACCTTTATGACGCCCGAAGGCATCGAAGGCATTGCCGGGCGGATGGCCTACAGCGCAGTGAACGGCAAGTTCAGTTTGATCTGGGACCAGGCCTATACCACCGGCGTGCCGGCCAAACTGGGCCAGGCCATGTGCGACCTGACGACCCCCACCTGGCCGCATACGTTCGTGGTGCCGCGATATGCCAGCATGGTCGAATACAAGCAGTATGCTCCGGCCAACCACTTCCACATGACGTGGAATCTGCCGGTTTCGCGATTGCAGTATTGGATGGACTTGACGGGCGTGCTGAGTGCAGCTCCCTGGGCGGCCCGTCCGGCGTTTATCGAAGGCACCGATCGCCCGCTGCCGCTGATTTATCACCTCAACGGAGGGGAGGCGGCGTATAAACTGCGGTAAAACACTGCCGCAAATAAAGAGTGATTAAAAAAAGGGCCGTCCGTTGGAAGGCCCTTTTTGTTTGGCCTTATACGCTTTCTTCAAAATCCATCTGGAGGATTTGCCCCATCTGGGACGTCAGGCCCTCGATGCGGTCTTCGGTCAGGTGGGGGTTGGCGACCTTTTCGATTCGGTCCTGGCCGGTGACTTTGACCGTCCAGACCTCGCGGCCGTCTTCAAGGGCGCAGCCATCATATTTGAGCCGGCGTTTGCGCATCAGAATCAGCATCAGCACAAAGCGGAAATTGATTTTCTCCGGGTCGGTTTCCTCGGCCAACCGCTCAAAAAAGCTCATCAGCATCTCGTCATCGACAAAGACCCGCTTTTTCTGTTCCGGGTTGGGCATTTTGGTTTTCCAGAAGCAATAAACGGGCGGCTTCTGCTCGTTCCAGTAGGCCGCGCTGAAATCCTGCCGCACAAACCCTTCCGGCGTTTCAACCAGCGCCGCGAAGTATTCTTCGTCCACCGCAAATTCCCGCCCCGTGCCGGAGCATTGCCCTAACGTCTTTTTAATTTCCCAATCCGCCATTATCTGTAATTTCCCTTAATCTTAATTAAAAACATATCTTTCGTTCTCTCCCTCTTTCCATTAATTTAAATCAATGGATATTTTTGTTTTAATTGCTTTTTGATGTTCTCGGCTTCGGAATCTTTACCCTGAAATTTCTTGCATCTTGCCAGACCAAGACCGCCAGAAGGTGAAAGGAAGGAGTCTTCTTGCAGCAGAATATTATAATAATTTTCTGCTTCCGTGTATTTTTTCTGATGTTCGTATATGCGGCCTCGCCATAAAAGAATTGTATCTTTATCTAATTCGCTCCCAGAATGATCAATAACCCGTTGGGTTATGACATTAACTATCTTACTCAACTTGACTGACTTTTTTTCATAGTTTTTATGCGGCGATAAGCAGCCGCCCCAGCTCTTTGACAATTTGCGTTCCACTGGACAATGTCTTCAAAT
>JAKEGM010000040.1 GCA_022615575.1 Planctomycetales bacterium | reverse complement strand
GAGCGTCTTACAACCCTTTTATCGAAGAGAGTGCCGTTTTTTATTGAAAAAATCACCATCATCGTTTAAAATCCCATTCTAAAAGCCAGTCAACTTGAGTATCTTATCAACTCCAAGTCCCAACTGTCCTCCGTTTAATCCACTGCATACCAAATGGTTTTCTATAAACATATCGAACAACTCATCAGGCTGCTTACACTTAGAATAGGAAGCTTCGGCCCCCTGTGTTTTTTTGAGTAATTGATAATCTGCCCATTTAACAATAGCTTCGAATGGTGTGTCTGAACCAGGAAAGAGCTGATGCTGTTCATCCGAAATAACAGGCGGCGTCAGCTCTCTGATAAGTTTAATTCGCTGACTTAGTGCGTCTGTTTTTCCCGTTTTTGCAACGTCAATCTCTGCGATGTATAAATGGCAAATAGCCGCTTTATCAGCGTACCTTTCTCTTAGCTTGGTGTCTGCAAGTATTGCCTCAAGGGCTTTCTCGTATTCCTGCCTTGCCGTCCCCAAATCGCCCGCCTGTTTTGCATAGGCAGCAATATGAAAATGGGCAAAAAGAGGCAATGGCAACCGCGCGTCAATGCCCCTAGGCAACTTCACCCGGCCGTCAATAGTCCTTGTATCGGGAAATTTTTCGACAGCAAGCCGCATAATCTCAATTGCCTTGTCCTTATTACCTCGAAGATTTGCCAACTCCGAGGCGACAACATAAGCTGCCAGATTGTCTTTGTAATCGGCCATCAGTTTATCGGCAAGTTTATCGCATTCAACACCATCAACTTCCGACTGTGTATCCAGCCATTTGCGAACAGCTTTCCCAAAATCACGGTAATCCCAGGACCAATCTCGAACAACCGGGGAACTAATCTGATATATATTGGGGTCCCATTTTGTTGGATCTGAAGCCAAAAGCGGAGTTACAAAAGAAAGAACAAAATATAAGCTGATAATAATATAAGAACGCATAGCTTACTCCTTAAAAACAGAAAAATTAATGCACCCTTCTATTGTTCATTTTTCCATTTCCCATTTCACTTTTCACTTGTTTCTTCCTGCTGCTGATAACGACAAATTTTTACAACGAAGGACACGAAGAGCACGAAGACTTTTGCAATTGTAAATTGTAAATTGAATTACGCCGCAAAGGGCATTATACAATATACAATAATCAATATACAATTTCTTTGTTTCTTCGTGGTGAAAATTATTCTTCTTCAAATGTCAGCCACGGCGCCAGGGTTTCGACCGTTTTGGGGCCGATGCCCTTAATCGCTTCCAAATCAGAGGTCGTCTTGAAAACCGGTTCGCCGCCGCCGTTGGTCTGTCGATAATGAACAATATCCATCGCCCGCGCCTTGCCGATTCCCGGCAGCCGCACCAAACTGGCCGCCGGCGCCGTATTGGGATTAATTCGCTCCGGCAGAACCTCCAGCGGCGGCTTTTGATACGACACACAAAGGGGCATCGCCGCCGCCAGAATCCCCAGCAAACCGACTCCCGCCGCCAGCAGACACCCCCGCACCCAGAGCAAAAGCTTCTGCTGCCGCTGCGAACAGGTTGACGCCTCCGTGTGCGCCATGCGTTATGAAAAAGGATTATTGTTTTAAGATCATCCGCTGAAATTTGACCAGCGACAGAAAGGCCTTCTTGGGCGTCAGCTTTTCCGAAAGCAGGCCGCAGCCCTTCGTCGGCGAATTGCCGGAATCGGCAAGGCAGGAATACGTCACCGTATTGATAAACGGCCGGCCCAGCGTCAGCTTGTAAAACTCCTCGATCCAGGCCGCCTGAAGGGTCTGGTCCCAGTTCTTCCGCCAGCTTCCGGCCCGTTCAAGGCAATGCTCCTGGGACCCGTGCGCATCCGGAATGGAAACCCCGGTAATATGCACCGTCTTGGGCACCGCGGCGAAGCAATCCAGCCGCGAGGAAATCTGCATCATATCGCGGATATGCATCCCCGGCACATCCTTGCCGAAATGCATCTGCAATCCGAAGGCGTCAAAACTGATGCCGCTTTGAATGACCATATCCGTGTACACCAGCGGCGGCACCGTGGTTTTATCGGAGGCGTAGTATTCGCCCCATGGAAACAGCAGTTCGACCATCTTGCGGGATTTAACATCGGCCGCCTTGGCTGCCAGGCAGGCCGTGCGCGTCATTTCGATAACCTGCTCAAAATTAAACCCGAAGCAGTTCAGTGCGTTCATCCCGCTGATAACCCGCCAGGCATGGATGAATTTGCTGTACCGCGATACCACGGTGGTTACGAACTCATACGCCTGTTCGCGGATTTTTTCAAAATCCGGCTTTTCCTGCACAAGCCAGGCCGGAACGCTGTCCGGCGAAAATCGCAGCAGCGGACCGGCGCACAATGCCAGACGGCGGCCGGACAGGTATTCCATGCACCGATCCAGTTTGGTAAAATCGTAGGCGCCTTTTTCCGGCTCAATCTGCGCCCAGTTGATCGGGATCGTTATAAAGCCGAACAAATCCAGCAGATACTTGCGGTACTTTTCGTCGGTTATCTGGTCAAGGTCCACCTCGCAGCCCAGCGAATGCCTTCCGAGCGCCTTGTTGCGAAAACGCACCGCCAGAAACTGTTCAGCGTGCTTGGCCGCCAGTTTTTCGGAAAACTCGATGCCCTTCTTCAGGGCTTTATCCGCAAACTGGGACGCCCGTTCCGGCACGGCGTTGTGCTGCAGGGCCTGAATGAACAGATTCTGAACCTGCTGGGCCATGCCTTCGAGTTCATCGCTGGGGTCAAACAGCGCCCAATCCTCGCGCTTGATGGTAATCTGCATCAGGCGAGCGCGTGCCAGTTCCACATTCAGATTGTACGGTTCGGCCCGTTCCGGAAGGCGGGTGGTGTTCAGCAGCAATACGCCGTTGTCATCAATCGGCCACAAAAGCGAAAGACCCGCCGCATCCTGTGACTTTTTGAGGCATTCAATCTCGCCGTCCTTGAACTCGATCTTATCGACATGCCGCAAGGGGATCATATCGGCGCCGAAAAGATAGGCGCCAGCCAGAGAACAGGTCTCCAGCGGTTTACCGTTTTTAAATAACTGAAATTTCAAACCGGCCTCTTATCCCAATAGTTGTAGTTTCTGTCCACACCATAATTTAGGCCGAATTATAGCAGATGTGCCGCCGATTGCAAAGGAATCTTTTGACGGCTTTGCCGGTGGTGTGCTTTGCCCTGAGAATCTAACGCTTTTTAGACACAGGCCTTAGTGCTGTCAGCGCCAAACCGCTGCGAACTTCGGCTCATGTGGTTCAATTGCAGATGATGCAGTTGATTGTTTTTTTCGATCAGGTGGAAGATAAGCTGGGCTTCGGCCAGCAGAAGTTCCGCCATGTCCATGTTCGATTGGGTCGTTTGGCTTGTATATCCCGGCAGGAAGACCAGAAAGTACCCGCAATGCCCCTGTTCGCCGGCCAGTTGGGTGCCGACTGCACAGCCGCTCTTGACCGGGTACACACAGGGGTCAACGCCGTCGTCGATTTGCCGACATAAAGTGTTCAGAATTTCAGGATTATCGTGTAGAAAAGCGACCCGGCTGGGGTGGTTAGCCCATGACTGATACTGGTGATCGACAAAAATCAGAACAGGGCCTTCCGGATCAGTCAGCCCGAAAACTTCCCGTTTGAACTGTTCGGCGGGCATCTGGGGGTCAGAAAACAACGATTTATAAAGGTTTTCCATAATTTTAGCACTTTAAGATATTGTTTATTTAATTTTTAATTCCCTTACCGTTAAGGGATGCAGCTTTTTCGGCTGAAAAAAAGAGCGACTTAGGCAGAGCAGATAAAAATAAACGCAAAATTTCATTTTTTTCTGATTTTTAAGGCATCAATCCAACATTATCGGACAAAGCACGCCGGCAGGCCATCCGCCCCGTCGCCTCCAAAGGTCAGGGTTTATTCCGCACGGCCGAGGAGAAACAATTGACGGTCGGCAGGAATCCGGTACAATGCCGACAATGATGATAAAAGCTCCTTCTGCCGCCTGCGGGAACGATACCCTCCTTCTCCTTCTGCCCGCAGGCGGTTTTTTATTCCGGCCTTCCGCGCAGAAGCCATTTTGGGCCGACAGGATGAAATCATTGGACTTTCAGAAGGCGATGCGTAATATAAACGGTCGAAAGTGCCTGTTGCCTTTGGGAGTTGCGATGAAACATAAACCCGCATTTATTCTGTTCGGACTGATTCCGGTATTGCTGGCCGGCTGTGCCCAGCCGCCGATAGAGCCCGGCAAGCTGCTCTGTCCCGGCAAGCCAACGCTTGACGAGGCGGCCGCGATGCTTGCCCTTCAGCGTCACAACCTCCAGCCCTTCCGGGCTGCTGCCGAATGCACTGTTTCCTGGCGGGATGAAAACGGTAAAAAACGCGAGGAACCCATCCGCGGGGCCGTTATGGCATTTGTTCCGGACAACAAACTTGATTTTTTAGGTGAATTGGTGTTCAAAGAGGTGCGCTTCGGCACTAACGAAACCGAGTTCTGGCTTCGTGTCAAGGCCGAGCTGGATACCTGCTGGTGGGGCACGCGCGCCCAGGCCGCACAATGCCGCGAGGGACTGATTGTCAACCCTGACTCCCTCGTCGAGGCGCTGGGCATCATGGACGTTACGCCGGACTGGAAAATGTTTTATCGCGGCGGCTGCGACATCCTGAGTTGTTACGATGCCGGCAAAATCAAAAAACGGATTTATGTGAACGCTTGCGACTACCGAATCAAACGGATTGAATATTTCGATGCCGAACAGGTCAGAAAAGTATCCGTCGAGCTGGAGGACTATGCCGTCGGCGAAACGGGCATTACAACCCCCACCCGCATCCGGATCGCTTCGTTTGACCGCATGGGGCAGGAAGAGTCCGCCATGCTGATTCGGCTCAAAAACATCCGTCCGCTGCCGCCGGACCAAATAGGCAAAAAGCTGTTTGTGCGGCCCGGCCGAGACGGCTATGCACATGTCTATCGGCTCGATGAAAATTGTGAATTTACACCGGAGGAATGAACATGACACGACTGTTGCTTAGAGAACGACTGCAAAAAGGCGTTTTTTTTGTTGATGGCGCTATGGGAACCCAGTTGATCGAAGCGGGCGCCCCTGTTGGCTGCTGCAATGATATGCTGAATATCGACCGGCCCGGCATTGTGCGGGCGGTGCATCAAAAATATATCGATGCCGGCGTTGATGCCGTTATCACCAATACCTTTGGCGCCAATGCGCTGGTGCTCGGCCGTCACGGGCTTGCCGACAAAGCGTATGCAATCAACCTGGCTGCGGCCAAACTGGCGCGCAGCGTCGCCGGCGAAGGAAACTATGTGCTGGGCGATATTGGCCCCTGCGGCGATTTTCTCGAACCGCTGGGCGCGGTTACCCGGAACCGGCTGAAGTCCGCTTTTGCCGAACAGGCGCGGGGGCTTCTGGATGGCGGCGTCGATGGCTTCATTGTCGAGACAATGACCGCTCTCGATGAAGTCCAGGTTGCGGCCGATGCCGTCAAAAGCGTTTCTGCCGACTTGCCGATACTGGTTTCGCTGGCCTATGACCCGGCCGCCGGCGGTACAGCGCGGACGATGATGGGGGTGGCGCCGGCGCAGGCCGCCGAACAGGTCGCAGCGATGGGGATTGACGCTCTGGGGTTTAATTGCGGCACGTTGGATATGGATGGCTATGTCAAGCTGGCACAGGACTATGCAGTCGCCCTGAAGGGAACGGGTCTGCTCCTGTTGGCCGAACCCAATGCGGGCCGCCCGCAGCTCGACGGCGACAGGGCCGTTTATACCCTTTCGCCGGATTCCTTTGCGAGTGCCCTTGCCAAAATCAGGGAGAAAGGGGCATCGATTCTCGGCGGCTGCTGCGGTACCAGCCCGGCCCATTTGGCCGCCGCGACCAGAAAACTTCGCCAGTAAAACAATATCAAGGTCAACAATGACCAGAATTGTCGCCGGATTATCCCCAAAAAGGGCCGCCGTAAAATAATTCTTTTCGGAGCGGATTTTCGTGGTAAGTTGTGTTCTAACCGAGTATATTAGTTAAACTTGTTACAGCGAGAGGGCAAGACCCTTTCTTTCTTTTAACCAGACCTGTCGGGGTCGAAAACAAAAGTGGAGGCCATTATGGCAAAAAAGTTGTATGTTGGAAATTTAGATTACAGTATCGATACGAACACAATTTCGGAATGGTTTTCGGCCTATGGAACTGTGGAAAGCGTTAATCTGGTCAAGGATCGTCAGACCGATCAAAGCAAGGGCTACGGCTTTGTTGAAATGAGCACCGAGGAAGAAGCTAAGGCTGCGATTGAAGGTCTTAACGATTCAGAACGCAACGGGCGCGCAATCAAAGTTGCCGAGGCCAATCCTCCCAAGGCACGTGCACCTCGGCGCCCCGGCGGTTTCGGCGGCGGTGGCGGCGGTGGTCGTCGTTTTGGCGGTGGCGGCGGCGGTGGTCGTCCCGGCGGACGTCCCGGTGGTCCCGGCGGTGGTCCTGGCGGCGGACGTCGCTTTGGCGGCGGTGGTGGCGGCGGTGGAGACAGAGGCGGCGACAGAGGGCCTCGGCAGTCCCGCTACTAAGCCGAACAGGTTTGAAATTAAAACGAATAAGGCGGACTCCCAACAATCGTTGTGGGGTCTGCCTTTTTTTACAGCCGCCCGGAAATGCAGATATCCATGTCGAAAGGTTCGATTTGGATATTTTTGAATTTGCAGCGGGTGACGATGGCAGACAGGGGTTTGCTGATGTCGGCAGCGCCGTCTGTCCCCAAAATCATGGGGGCGATATATGTGCGAATCTCATCAACCAGACGCTGTTTTAAAAATTCGGCAATGAGTGTCGGCCCCGCTTCAACAAGCAGCTGCTGAATATCCCGTTTGCCCAGTTCCATCAGAGTTTCTCTCAGGTCGCAACGACCTTCCCGCTGGCTTGCGGCCAGAACTTCAACGCCTGCCTGCTTGAACTTTTCTACCCGTGCAATCTCCCTCTTGGCCGTGTTGTGAGTGGTTACAAGCAGTGTGGACGCGTCGGTCGTAGCAGTCAGATGACAATCCAACGGCATCCGCAGGTTGCTGTCCAGCACGATTCGCAATGGCGGTCGGTCAATCGGTTGGGCCTCTATACGGAGGGTCAGTTTGGGATTGTCGGCGATGACCGTATCGACGCCGGTCAGAATGCCCTGCACTCTTTTGCGAAGCCGGTGCACGTCGGCTCGGCTCTTTTCGTTGGAAATCCAGCGGCCTTCTTCAGGAGGATTTTTCCATGCCAGTTTTCCGTCGATGCTTTGCGCCCATTTGAGAATAATCCACGGCAATTCCGTACGGGCGTGCTTGTAGAAGGGGGCATTTAAGCTTTCCGCTTCGTCGCGACACACACCGGCCTCGACTTCGATTCCCGCGTCTTTAAGTTTTCGGATACCGCCGCCTGCCGGTCTGGTTGGGTCTTCGGATGCGATGACAATTTTTTTAAGCCCTGCTGCGATTACGGCCTGAGTGCAGGGGGGCGTTTTTCCGAAATGAGCACAGGGTTCCAAAGTAACGTACATGGTTGCGCCGTCAGGGATATGTCCCTGTTTTCGGCAGTCGGAAATCGCATTGACCTCGGCATGCGGTCCCCCAAACCGCCGGTGCCAGCCCTGACCGATGACCGCGCCGTCTTTGACAATGACGCATCCCACCGCCGGATTGGGTTCAACGCTGCCCAATCCCCGCCGGGCCAGGTTCAGCGCCTGCCTCATAAAAGTGATCGTTGTGCTGTGTCCGCCGTTTTCCATCAGGTTCAGATTATACGGATTATATGGAATTTGAAAACCTTTAATTCAGGTTTGAACTCGCCGGTTCCCACTCAACTTGAGCCGCGCCCAGCAGCGTGCCGGTCGCATATGCCAGATCAACCAGCGCAATCTGATATTCCGTCAGGGCGTTGATTTCGGTGCTCTGGGCGTTGACAAAATTGGCTTGTGCTTGAAGGACATCCGTGGAGGTTCTAAGGCCTATCTCAAACTGACGGATTTCCGCCTGATAAAGACGTTCTTCGAGCAAGGCGCTTTGCCGACTGGCCAGAATTCGCTGCCAGTTCGCCTCACACTGATCCAGCACATTAAGAACCTCAACCTCGATCACGGTCTGACGGTTTTCTTTGGTTGCCAGGGCCTGGCGGCGATTGTAAAAGGCCTGACGCAGACGGCTTTCGGCCGCCTCGTTGCCTAAGGGGATAACCAGTTGAAGGCCGAGCCGATGGTCAGCAAAATTATTACGGGTCATCAAGTCATACGCAGCGCTATGGGTGGGCCCCAGACCGTTGATATTATACGTATAGTCCAGGGATACAAGCGGCAGGGCCTGATTACGGAGGTAGTCGATGGTGCTGACGCTCTTGGCGATTTGAAGCTCCTGTTCGAGCATTTCCATGCGGTTTTCGATTGCCTGTGAAATCAGGGTCTCGGCGGTGAAGGTGTAATGCATGGGGTTGGGTTCTGTTGCGGGCGTGATGACCGTAGGGCTGGTCGGTTCGAGATGCTCCTGCTGAAGCGCCAGTTTTAATTCCCGCTGCCGGTCGCGGAGGTTATTTTCAGCGATAATAATGGATTCCAGACTCTGGGCCAGCCCTGCTTCGGCGCGATAGATTTCAACCTGTGCGTTCTGGCCCGCCTTGACGAATCGTTTGGCTCGATCCAGTTGGGCCTGAGCCAGGTCGTACTGCTGCTTTCGGACCTCCAATTGCTTGAAGGCCGCATAAAGCCGCCAATAGACCCGGTCCATTGCGGCGATAACACGGTTGACTTCCAGTTTGGTTCGGGCATCGGTGATGGCTTTATCGTAACCGGCAATACGGATGGAATAGGTATTGGTTCGGATACCTGCATTGCGCAAAAGCGGCTGACTGATCGAAAGCGAAAAATCCTCCGTATAAGAAGGATTAAAGGTAGAGGATTCAAAATTACCCTTGGTGCGGCTGTCCGCCAAATCAAAGGTGATGGTGCCGCCGGTCTGAAGGGGAACCCGGACACCCATATCCACATACCCGGAATCGATTTGTGAGCCCTGAATGGCCAAATCGGCAGCCGGGGGCTGGTCGGTTTTGTCGTAAGACAGATTTGAAAAAAAAGCGGCCTCGAATTTAGCCCGTTCCGTGTTGACGCTTTCCTGGGCGATCAACGGCGACAGCAGCTGGACTTTGATATCAAGGTTGTTTTTCAGAGCCTGCGCCCGGCACTGCTCCAGAGACAATTCGAGTTTTTCGGTGGGTTCCTGCGGCAGTTCAAGCACCGAGGGGACTTCGGGCTGCTGTTCGGTACGGTACGGCGCAAGGTCCAGCGGCTTAATAGTTTTTACCTTTTCGGGGGGAACATGTTGTTCATAAAATGCCGGTTCGGAGGGAAACTCATTGCAGCCGGCCCAGAACAGAGCCGCCCAGACAAGAGCCCATCGATAGGTCTGTAGCTTTTTCATGGTTCTATCCTGTTTCTTATTCATGCCGAAGTGCATCGATCGGGTTCAGTCGGGCGGCCTTGATGGCCGGGAACATCCCGAAAACAATCCCCACCCCCGCCGCAAAACCGAATGACAGTAAAATAGCCCACACTGGAATCTGCGTCTGTTCCATCAGGGGAGCAAACTTGGAGATAAGTTTGGCAAATCCGTGTCCGAGGAGAATGCCGATAGCCCCGCCGATCAGGCACAGGACCACCGATTCGACCAGAAACTGGGTCAGAATGGCCGAGGGCTTGGCCCCCACGGCTTTTCGCAGTCCAATCTCGCGAGTGCGCTCCGAAACCGAAACCAGCATGATGTTCATGATGCCCACCCCGCCGACCAGCAGCGAAATGCTGACAATCCCGAACGCGACCAGGGAAATCATGCCCATGACCTTTTTAAAATTCTGGACCTCATTTTCCATCAGAAAAACGCCGAAGGTATCCGGCTCACTGGGTTTGATTTTCCGGGTTTTGCGGAGAAAAAACTGAATTTCGGCCTTGGCTTCTTGGGCAACTTCAGCGTTTTTGCAGCTTGCGATGGCGCGAAACCACTGATAATCGGATTTGTTCAAACTCCGAAAGGGGATAAAGGCCTCAAACTGATTTTCCCGCATGTTGCCGAACATCATGCTGGGTTTGTCCTCCAGCAGCCCGATGACCAGGTAGGGGGTATATCCAATCAGAATCGTTTGTCCGATACATTCGCGGTCCAGTTTCAGTTTATCCCGGAGATCCGCGGAAATAATACAGACCTTGCGCCCCTGTATTTCATCCAGAAAGGAAAACGGGCGCCCCATGACGATATTGCGGTTTTCGATTTTGAACCAACTGGCCTCCACACCCGTCAGCCGAACGGATTCAACCGTCTGGTCGGCATACCGCGCATTGATGTTTTGCGTGTCCGAAATATACGATAGATATTCGACAGAGGGACAATGGTCGAGAAGCCCTTCGAACTCCTGCGTCTTGAAACGGATTTCCCGCAAGGGAATATTTTTCTTCGGTCCCGACGAAGGTTGTTCCGGCCAGAGAAAGATTTTTTTGGTTCCGAAAATCTCAAAATTCTCCATGATTTTTTTATTCATACCGTCCATCGCCGCGATGACTGCGGAAACTGACGATACGCCGATGATAATACCCAGTGTTGTCAGGATGCTGCGGGTTTTGTTGACCCAAATCTGGTTGACGGCCAGCAGCGTACTCTGAAGCAGAAGCCGAAGCAGTATCAGCGGGGCCAGCAGCAGGGTTTTCATGGGCGATGCTCCTTTGCTACAGGCGAGGGTACTGCATATCCGGTGGGATTCTTTTGAGTCGGCTGGTCGCTGTAGATTTGTCCATCCTTCATGCAGACAACCCGGCGGGCGTGGGCGGCTATGTCCGCTTCGTGTGTAACCATAATAATCGTTTGCCCTTCTTCGTAGAGTCGTTCAAAAAGCAGCATAATGCCTTCGCTGGTTTTGCTGTCGAGGTTGCCGGTCGGCTCATCGGCCAGGAGCAGCGAGGGATTTCCCACCAGGGCGCGGGCCACAGCGACCCGCTGTTTTTCGCCGCCGCTGAGCTGGTTGGGTTTGTGATGGGCGCGTTCGGCCAGGCCCACGCGTTCCAGTGCTCCCACAGCCATCTTTCGGCGTCTCAAAAAGGGGATATCCGAATAAATCAGCGGCAGTTCCACGTTTTTCAGCGCGTTCATTCGAGGCAGCAATTCAAACGACTGAAACACGAATCCGATTTGCTGATTTCGAACATGCGCCAACTGGGCCGTATTCATTTGAGTTGTATTGATGCCGTTGAGTTCGTACGCTCCGGCGTCGGCGCGATCCAGGCAGCCCAGCAGATTCATCAGAGTACTTTTACCGGAGCCGCTTTGTCCCATAATGGCGACGAATTCATTGGACTTGACTTCAAGATTAATGCCGCGCAGTGCATGAACCCGGTCTGCTCCGACCTTGTAGGTCCGGGTCAGGTTGGTTACGCGGATAAGAACGGATTGGCCCGGTGTGCTGCTCATGCGTCAGTCTTGTCTTTGGGTTCAGAGGATTGGGGTGTGCGTTTTTCTTTTTTCTTCTCTTCCTCAGCAACGGGTATATCGTGTTTGAGGGTTTCCAGAATTTTATAAGGGCCGACAATGACAACGTCCCCCGGACTCAGACCTTCCCGGATAAGGGTGTGCGTCAGGTCGCTGGGACCGATACGCACAGGCGTTGCCACGGCTTTTTTGTCAATAAAGCGAAACGCCACGGGGATTTCCGTTTTTTTTGCGTCAACGACAGGGTTGTTTTCAATGATATCCAGCGGCAGCTCATCCACCCGCCGCGCCAGCACGGCCTGGCTGGGGATTTTAATAACGTTTTCATAACGGTTCGTTTCAATATCGACGTCCGCTGTCAGGCCGGAATAAAGTTTTGCGACATCGCCTTCTATCAGGATTTCGGTTTTGTAATATTTGGCCCCGATGTTGGATAAACGCTGGGTCAGGGCGATGTTTCGAACCGCCCCGTGGAACTCCTCGTCCCAGAATGCGGGGACATGAATTTTTGCTTTTTGACCGATTTTAACCTGGCCAATATTGGTTTCATCCAGTTCAGCCTCCAGGATCATCGTCGAAAGATCCGCAACCTGCATAATAACGGTTCCGGGATTGTTCATCGTGCCGGTCATAACCACTTCGCCAACTTCGGCGTTAATCAAGGTAATCACGCCGTCAATCGGGGCGGTCATGGTGGTATAGCTGAGGGTTTCGCGCACTTCTTCGACGCGGGCCTCGGCGGCGACAAGGTTGTGTTCCATCACGACCAAATTCAATTCCGCCGCATTCAGAGAATGGACCGCCGCATCGTATTGGGCCTGCAGTTCACGGAAGGTACTTTCGGTTTGTTCAAAGCTGGACTGGCTGATGTCTTTTGTTTCCAAAAGGTTTTTTTGCCGTTCATACTCCATTTTAGTTTTATTCAGGGAAGCGGCCAATCCTTCCAAATTGGCCTTTTGCGAAAGGACGCGGGCTTTTTCGACTTCAATACTGGCCTTTTGTGCGTCCCGGCCGGCCTCCGTGCTGCGCAGTTGGCTGTCTAAATCGCGCGAGTCAAGCCGTATCAGCACATCAGGGGGTATCGGCGGATTGGCCAGGGGATCTCCCGCCGTTACGACATCGCCTTCCTCGAAGGGTAATTCCACAATGCGGGCGGATACTTTGGCGCTGATATCGACCTTGGTTTGGGGGCGAATTTCGCCAGGGGCGTTCACAATTTCAACAAATTCGCCGGGCTGAATTGTTTCAGTTCGAACAATCGTGGTTTGGGTATTAACCTTTTTCTTTTTAACGACTATACCTGTTAAAAACAATAGAATTACAAGACCAATGACGGCTCCGATAATGAATGTCTTCTTTTTCACAGTATTACCCTTGAATATAAATATAGGGACTCCCCCCTGAGAATCAACACACCAACAGCTAAAATGTTACCACAAAAAAGTATTTTTTGAAATCTTAAAGAAGTAGCCCTGGTTTTAAAAATTCAATATTTCTGCATCAATTCGATGCAGCTTTAAGTATGGCAAAATGGAGGCATTTTTGCGAAATTGGGGCTTGAAACCCACACAAGTGGGGTGAAAAACTCACAGAAAGGGGCCTTTGGTGGAGAATTTCCATAGGAATTTTTAAAAATCACCTGAATTATTTCAAAAAAAGTCACACTCAATATATAGTGGCGACAGGAAGATAGGGATACTATATATTGAACTGTCCTTCATCTATCTGAGAATTCACCCAACATTAATGTTGGGATTTTTTTATAATATTTTCGAAAAAAACCGATTTTTAATTGTTGACATGGTGGGAACAAGTGGTAATAATTCCCACAAACAACACATGCTGTGGGACGAATGACATGTTACTATTAACCGGCGAATATGAGCATACGATTGATGAGAAGAATCGGCTTTTCATCTCCAACAAGCTCCGAAGCCAGATTGATGCCGACCAATACGGCAGCAATTTTTACCTTGCCATGGGCTCCAACGGCATCCTGTGTTTGTACCCCGAACTATATTTTCAGCAGATCGCCCTTGCCGGTGCGCCAGGGACGGGCGCCCCGGACGAAGCCGTCGCTTTCGAGCGATTAAGTTTCGCATTGGCCAGCAAGGTCGAGTTGGATCGGCAGGGACGATTGTTAATCAATGAAAAACTAAGGAAACGAGCCAATCTGGGGACGGTATTGACGCTGGTCGGCGTCCGCGACCATATTGAGGTCTGGAACACCCAGGACTGGGAGCATTATCTGGATGATAATCTCAGTCAGTTCCACACCCAGGTGGCTCAGGCGCGTCAGGCCCAACTGCTTCGGCAGGGGCGGGACTTGGAACATTAGGGAGAGCTCATCATGAACACACAGACAAGCAATCCGGTAGAGGTCCTTCGGCAGGGGCTGGCCGGTCAGCGCCCGGTGAATGACCAGGTGCTGAGTTCGGCGGCGATGCTGGCCGAACGCCTGCAGCAATTGAAATGTGCCGATCCGATATTCGAGGCGATCTCATTTTCGCCGGATGTCGAAGCGATGATGGCGGTTCATCTGACCGCGGTTGTGAATTGACGCGCTCTTTGAAAATCCGGAGCAGCCAATGACGGCCCGGCAGGACAATGAAATGGATGAGCTGCTGCCTGCAGAGCATGTTTCGGTACTGACGGAACCGTTACTGGAATTGATTCAACTCCCCACGGATGGGGTTATGGTCGATGCCACGGTTGGACATGGAGGTCACAGCCGGCAGTTCGGCCAAAAGATGGGCCCGGAGGGTGTGCTGATTGGGCTGGATGTGGATCCAAACTGTATCCAACGGGCCCGTTTGACATTATCCGACCTGGCGTGCCGGGTCGTCCTGCTGCGGGAGAACTTTGCACAGATGCGCGAGGTTCTCCGGCAGCAGGGCATTGACAAAGTGGATTTCCTTCTGGCCGATTTGGGATTCTGTTCGGCCCAGATAGACGACGCGGATCGCGGGTTGAGCTTTCAAAAGCCGATGCCGCTGGATATGCGGCTGGACGACCGGCTGACGACCACGGCCGCAGAGCTGGTAAATCAACTGAGCCAGACGGACCTGGCGGATTTGATTTATGCGTATGGACAGGATCGAGCTTCACGGAGGATTGCTCGATTCATCGTCCAGCAGCGTTCGGGCAGAAAGCTGACGACGACGACCGAACTGGCGGCGCTGATTTGCCGTGCCGTCCGGCAGCCGGCCCGTCCCGGGCGGATTCATCCGGCCACGCGGACATTTCAGGCCCTGCGAATCGCGGTTAACCGCGAACTGGAATGTCTGGAGCGGCTGCTTGAGCAGGCGCCGGATATGTTGAAACCGGGAGGATGGATTGCGATTATCAGTTTTCACAGCTTGGAGGACGGGCGGGTTAAAAACAATTTCCGCCAGTTGAAAGCTGACGGACAGTATGAGATTATAACAAAAAAACCAATAACCGCGGGCCCCGAGGAAATCGCACGCAATCCGCGTGCACGGAGCGCCAAACTGCGAATTGCCAGACGCTTGTAAGATGAAAAAAGGAGTTTTCAAAATGACTGCTGACGCGAAAATCGGATTGTTGCTGGGACTGTTTTTTATTGTGGTGATTGCCTTTCTGGTCAACGGGCTTCCGAATTTTATTCGCCAGAACGATTCAAAACCGGTGGACGTGGCGATTACCACGCCGAAGGGCACCGAATTGATTATTGATAATCGTCTGACGGATACAGTTCATCGGCTCCGTCCGCAGACGGAACTGCGTCAGACCGAACCGCCTCAGGAAGTCGTTGTAATCGACCCGCTCCCTCAGCCGGCGGTCCCATTGGCTGAACTCCCGGCGGTGCCCCAGCAGCCCCATGCCGAGCTTCAGCCCGTTGTCCAGCCGCAGCCGGTCGCTCAGGTTCCGCAGACTCCGATTGAACCCCGGCCGGTTCAGCCCGCAGTCCGGAAGTCCAAAACGCATGTGATTCAGCCGGGCGAGTCGCTGGCGGCTGTTGCGCAGAAGTATTACGGCAAGGAAGACGGTAATCGCCGCGCTGTGATTCAAAAACTCTATGAGGTCAATTCAAAAACGCTCAAGTCGCCCGATCGTGTCTGCGTAGGCGACAAACTGGTCATCCCGCCGCTGGATGAACTGCTCGGTACCGCCAACGCCGCCGCAAAGGCGCCTCAACCGTCAACAACACTGCTGAACAAGTTTTCCACGTTTCTAAAGCCGGTCGGCAAAGACGACACGAAAAAGATGTCGGAATATGTGGTCAGGGAAGGCGACAGCTTGTGGTCGATTTCCCAACGGACGCTGGGAGACGGCAAACGCTATGCCGAGATTAAACAGCTCAACAAAGACAAGATTAAGAGTGCCGACGATCTCACCGCAGGCATGACACTCAAGATACCCACCCGGTGAATGGATTCAAATGTCGCGATTGCGAGTCATCCTTGTCGTATTTTCGGTAACCGCCTGTTTAATCTTTACCATTTTTCTTCGCACTTCCGCCAGCCGGATGTTTAAGCAGCATCGAATGTCTGAGGTTGAGCAGAAAAATCTCCGCCAGCAACTCTGGCAAAAACAGCTTCGTTTTGAGTGCCTGGTCAATCCGGCGGGGCTGCCGCAGATGCCGCTGCCGGCGGATGCCGGGGAGGACGGTTCCACATGAGTACAATCCGCCGCGAACGATGGATGCTGGGTTTACTTTTGGCGGCGATTCTGCCGGCTTTTGGGGGACTGGTGTGGCGGCTGTTCGACTTGCAGTATTATCAAAAAGAGACGTTTGACAGGACCAGCCAGCATCAGCAAAATTTGGTTGTGAAGGAAAAACCCCGTCGGGGGCTGATTCTCGATAACCGGGGGCGAGTGCTGGCGGCCAGCGTCAAGACATGGGACGCTATTGTTGAACCGCGGCGGTTAAAGGACTATCCCGATCAAATCCAGGTGGTTGCGTCCTCGCTGCGGGACATTCTGAACATGCCCGGATACGAGGTGTGTCGGCTCATCGAGGAAAGCCGCAATCCCGGCTATGTCAAAATTAAGACCCAAATCAGCCCCGGAGAACGCCAATTGCTCAGCCGGTCCCGTCTTGTCGGTGTCGGTGTGGAAGCGGACTGGGACCGTAATTACCCCGCGGGGGCATTGACCAGCCATCTGCTGGGATTTGTAGGCGTCGAAAATGTCGGCCTTTCGGGCCTGGAAATGCAGTACGAGCAAACATTAGCCGGCCAAGCCGGCCAACAGGTCTTTGTGGTGGATGTTGATCGCAATCCCATCGGCTCCAGGCCCCTGGAAGGCACCGATGCCAATGATGGCAACAATCTGGTGCTGACGATTGATTCGGTCATCCAGCGGTTTGTTCGCGAAGCTCTCCAGAAGAAGGTAGCCGAGTACCAGGCCGAATCCGCCGTTGGAATGGTGATGGACCCCTGGACAGGGGCGGTTCTGGCGATGGTCTCGCTGCCCGATTTTGACCCGGCGGCGTTTTCGTCCACGCCGCAGGACAGGATGCGAAACCGCATTGTGACGGATTCGTATGAACCGGGGAGCATTTTTAAGCCGATTGTAGCCGCCATTGCTCTCGATACCGGTGCGGTTGGATACAACAGCAAGTTCGACTGCGAAAACGGCTACTGGGGGCGCTACCGCATCGGGGAATTCGGCAATCATCAGTACGGTATTTTTTCCGTGCGCGAAATCCTGATTCATTCCAGCAATATCGGCATGGCCAAAATCGGCCTCAAAATGGGTCAGAAAAATTTATACAACGGCCTGAAGCTGTTCGGATTCTCCGAGAAAACGGGCATCGACTTGGCCGGCGAGGAAACGGGTTTGCTGCGTCCTCTGTCCAAATGGAGCGGCTGGAGCGTTACCCGTATCCCATTCGGACACGAAATCTCCGTCACCGGCATCCAAATTTGCCGGGCCTACTGTGTTCTCGCCAATGGCGGCTATATGGTTAAGCCGCATCTGGTTCGGGCGATTGTCGATAATCAGGGCAATATCATCGAAAACAAGCAGCCGCCCATCCGCACCTGCTATGTTCTTAAGACCGAAGCGGCTGAATGGATGGTGCAAAAAGCCCTGACCGGCGTGGTCAATGAAGGAACGGGCGACTTAGCCAAGATGGAAAACATCCAGGTCTGGGGCAAGACAGGCACAGCGAACATTGCCTTGCCCGGCGGCGGCTATGATACCAGCAATTATGTTTCTTCCTTTGTGGGGGGAGCGCCCGCCGAAAAGCCCGCTGTGGTGGTGATGGTGTCGATTCGCAAGCCCAACCGCACCTTGGGCAAAGGGTACAGCGGGGGGCGTGTGGCAGCGCCGGTTGCGCGGGAAATCCTTGAAAATACGCTGACATATATGGGGGTCATTAATCCGGACGAGCTTCCGGCGCCGCAGGTGGCGCAGCGGTAGGTTTCCTGCCTATATATCCCGCCTCGTTGCAGTAGCGCAGAATCTGATGTCCCAGCGGGGCTGCTTCGCCCGCCCCGCGCTGGCCGCCTTCCACGAGCACAGCAACGACAATGGTTCGTCCCGAACTGTCTTCGGCAAAACACTCAAACCATGCGTGATTGGGCCGCTCCGTTGAACCGGTCTTGCCATAAATGGTCATATCCCGGCCAAACAGGTCGCTGCCCTGAAACTCAGCCTGGGCTGTCCCGTGGGATTCGTAAATAACCGCCTTCATTCCATCGCGCACCACGCTCAGCGTAGAAGCCGAAACGGGTATTGTGCGGCGATGCCGTTCATTATAAGGGTCGGTGTCGTCGTAAACCAGTCGCGGGGACTTGTAAATCCCGCCCCGCGCAATGGCTGAAAGGGCGTTGGCGGTTTGCAACATGGTTACGCGCAAACTGCCTTGCCCGATTCCCCACCATTTTTTCTCCCAGTCCGGGATGGGTTTCAGTTCAGAAGCGGCCGTGACCCTCGGCTGGTAAACGTCATACGTCAGACACCCGCGGGCTTGATTCAGGGGAACATCCAAAACGCCATTGACCGCGGCATTTTCGGGCAGCGGTATCGATAGGACATCCTGTCCGAGGCCAAACTGAAAAAGCCACGATTGAAGCGCCTGCCCCTTGAGCCGGTTGGTCAATTGCGAAAAATACACATTGCAGCTTCCCCGGATGGCGTTGCGGGCATAATTGCCTCCTTGGCCGAAGTGGTCGTCGTGCCCGATGCTGTAGTTTCGCTGAAGCAGACAGCGCGGCCATCCTTGCGGCGGAAGCTTCCACGCCGAGCAGGAGATGGCGTCGTGGGGCCCGATTTTGTGTTCCTCCAGCCCGGCAATCAGCGCCAGCGGCTTGGCGGTCGAACCGGGCGGGTAGTTTCGCTCCAGCGCCTTGTGTTCCCATGGTTTATCCGGGTTGTTGGGATCAAAAATCCGGTTGTAATTTTCACGCTGCCGAATTGTGTTCAAATCAAACACGGGAATCGAAGCCATGGCCAGAATGTCGCCGTTGGCTGCCTCCAGAACCACCGCTGCGCTGGGCTTGCCCTCGTGCGGCATATTTTGGGCGGACAGCAGTTTCTCAATCTTCCGCTGCAATTCGATGTCAAGGGTAAGTTGAATATCCCGGCCATACTGAGGTTCTACCCGATCCAGCAGGTTGCCTTCACGGTCGTATGTGACTTCCCCGCGCCGCCCGCGAAGCGCCGGCTCACAGGCCTTTTCGACCCCTGCCTTGCCCAGCACCTCTCCTTCCTGATAGCTCATATATTTATCGTGTTCGAAGACCTCGATTTCGTGTTCCTGCCACGGCGCCACCCAGCCGAGAACCTGGCAGGCCGCCGATTCATAAGGATAGATGCGTTTGGCTTCCGATCGAATCTCCAGTTCTTTCAGGTCGAGCAGTTCAATCTGGGCGCGGAGCAGGTCGCTTTGGGTTTTTAACTCGACCAGCGGGTATGTTTGATGCATTTCCCACAAATCGATTCCGACGATTTGCCCCGGCGGGATCGAGTCCCGCTCAGCCCGGTAGTCGCTGCGCGACCGTCCGCGGTTGCGGCGCAGCCACTGAATATAACGCGCCCGCTCCCAGATAAAGTTGTTGATCTGCTGAATACTTTCGACGACCTCGTCCCGTGACACATCCGCCAGCTGCCACGCCAGATCAATCGTTCGATTCAGGGCGTCCAGCGAGTCCTTCCATTTTTCGTCATAAAACTCCCGCTCAACCTCCTGCCGCGTCTTTTCTTCCGTGACGGCTCGGAGGATTTTCCCCTCCCGCCAGCGGGGGTCCATCAGGCGGGTTAATTCATAATTGATATGGAGGTAAAAAGCCGGCTTGTCCAGCGCGACGGCATTCCCATGGCGGTCCAGAATCCGGCCGCGAATCGTAGGGCACTGCTGTGGCCCAAGGATACGCATTTGCTCCAGGTTCTGGCGTGCCTGCTGTATATGCATGGTTTGCAGAATCATAAGCCGCCCAACGGCGACCGTCAGCCCCCCCAGACACAGCAGAATAAAAATTTTCAGCCGAAGATGGTACATGCGTGTTTACTGTCAGGTCCGTTCGGACCGTGTTTTAGAGGAGTCGGTTCCGCCGCCGGTCAGCACCGAAAGAATCGACCAGACCAGCGGGCTGATAACCGCCGAATAAAGTCCCGTCAGCAGCAGCGCCGAATACGGATCGGACGGGTTCTGGCTGTCCTTGAACGTCCCCAGCCAAAAGGCCGTCGTATCGGCGACCAGATACACCGCAAAAACGAGCAGTGCCTGATAAACGGCCTGCCGTACCGCCAGGGTCTGGTTGCTTTGATTCAGCAGCAGCCCCATCAGCCCGTAACAGACCGTATGCGGTCCCATCAGCCCAGTTGCAAGGTCGGTTGCAAATCCGATGACAAACGAACAGATAATCACTTCGTGAGTCCGGCAGGTGAGCGCATAATAGGTCAGCAGCGTAATCAGAATGCTGGGACGAAGATACCAGCCCCCCGCAGCAAAGATATTCAGCAGATTGCCTGCTTCCAGCAGGGTCGCAATGAACAGGATGATAGAAAATGAAAGCCAGCGCATAGATGGTTTCTTTTACTCCTTGCGGTTCAGCAGGGTTTCATCGGCCACGATAACGGCAACGGTGTTCAGCCGTGTCATGTCCTCGGCAGGCATGACCGTAATATTCCACAGCAGGGGGTGCAGGTCATCCGGCTGGACGGAAACCACCTCTCCGATGACTATCGGAACATCGAGTTTGCCTGGCCGCCGGGCCGCATAAACGGTATCCCCTTCGCGCACATCCTCCTGGCGATCGACCATGGAAATCCTGCACATCCCTTTGGTGCCGCCGAACATCATTGCTCCGATGTCTTTGTCGGTTCCGTCCCGGCAAATGCGAACCTCGATGCTTTGCTGGGCATCCGTCAGCAGCCGAATCGTGGCGGCTTGTTCGGAGGTATTCTCCACGATGCCGACCACACAGGCGGTTTGTTCCGACAGAACATATTGGCCGGGCCGAATCAAATCGTTACTGCCCTTGTTGATGATGATTTCGTGACTGTAGCTGCCGGCGGTTCCCGTCACCTGGGCCAGCGCCAGGCCGCTGTACGATTGCGGAAGAGCGGTTCGAAGGTACGCGAGGGCCTCGTAGTTCTGATGCAGATGCCTCATTTGAGCGTGCACGTTTTGGTAGCTTTTCCAGAGTTTTTCGTATTCGAGCCGGCTGACAAGCCCTTCCTGACCCGGATGCAGACGCAGGGCATCTAGTTGAACGTCCCGGCCGACCCGCAGCACTTTTTCAAAAGTGGCGTAAAAGAAAAAACTGATTTTAGACGTCACCCGGTGCGGCAGCAGCAAAAGAACAAGACCTGCCGTCAAAAAGG
>JAKEGM010000005.1 GCA_022615575.1 Planctomycetales bacterium | reverse complement strand
GGGCGGCGACGGTGATGCCAAAGTCCAAGATTTGGCTGGCGGTGCCGAGACCGCCTTTGATACTGCCTGAGAAGGCTCCCGTTCCGGCACCGATACAACCAATCCCTGTGGGGTAAGCGCCGGCGCCTTCACAAGCAAATCGACCCCAGTCCGCACTGATGGGTGGAATAAATTCCGCTCCGCGACCCAAATCATAGAGGACTGCCGCCGGCACAATCGGGGCGACAAAGCCGCGCTCGAGCGGAAAGCCATAGCCCTCTTCAGCCAGCCAGCGGGTGGCCCCATCGGCAGCCGACAAACCGAAAACAGAGCCGCCCGACAACACCACCGCCTGAACCTTTTCCACGAGATTATGGGGGGCCACTAGATCGGTTTCCCGGGTCCCGGGGGCAGAGCCGCGCACATCCACGCCGGCCACGGCACCTTTCGGGCAAACGACCACCGTCACACCGCTGACCGCATTCATATCGGTGTAATGACCGACGAGGATGCCCTCAATGTCCGTCAGGCCGTTATATTTGCCTGTCTTCGCCATGAATATCTTCCCAACCCTGCTCTCATAGAGGTAGCGCGGATTTCATCCACTGAAGCTTAAATGTCCAAGCTTTTGCTCTCTTAAAAGATAGAATTAATACGCAATTGCCGGCAGAGTGTCAAGGACCAAAAAGATTATACGGGCGAAACCAATATAAAGATTGACTAAAAAGTCGAAACTGGGATAAAAAAACAAATTTTTGGTAATGATTCGCTGCACCTGCTCGTCATTTATGCCGGCGAATTTTCCAAGTTCTGCCTCGAAAAGATATCACCTAGAGCACGCCAGCGGGCGCAGCGAAGAGAGATTAAAAAAGGCGATTTAAAAACGATTTGGCTGAGGGGGGTGATCAAAAACAGATGATACAACTCATCAGAGGATTTAAAGATATTCTCCCCGGGGAAGTCGAAGTGTGGCAGGAAATCGAAAAAGTCGCGCGATCCCTGCTGGAAGATTTCGGTTTCAAGGAAATCCGTATTCCGATTATGGAACGAACCGAGCTTTTTAAGCGCAGTATCGGGGAGGATACGGATATCGTCGAAAAAGAGATGTATACCTTTCCCGATCGCAAAGGCGATCTGGTTACCTTGCGGCCGGAGGCGACGGCCTCTATCTGCCGCGCGTACATTCAGCACAAATTATACACCTCGGATCCCGTCCAAAAACTTTACATGGTCGGCCCGATGTTTAGACGGGAACGGCCGCAAAAGGGACGCTACCGGCAATTTTATCAGATCGATGCCGAAGTTTTCGGTGTGCAGTCCGGACTGGTCGATGTCCAACTGATATTTTTGCTGGTAACCCTTTGTGCGCGGCTGAACATCCAGGACGTTGAAGCCCATCTGAACTCGCTCGGCTGTCCCCAATGCCGTCCCCGATTTCGAAGTGCGCTGACTGATTTTCTCTCATCGGTCAGTGAAAAATTGTGTGCGGATTGTATTCGCAGACGTGAGCGCAATCCGCTGAGAGTGTTAGACTGCAAAGTTCCTTCCTGCCGGGCGGCGTTAGCGACAGCCCCTGCCGTTTTGGATTATCTGTGCGACGATTGCCGCGCCGACTTTGATGCGGTGACGGAAACGTTGGCTCACCTGGGGATAACCTGTGTCGTCGACAAGCAGTTGGTCCGCGGGCTTGACTATTATACCCGTACCGCTTTTGAGATTCAGACGACTTCGCTGGGTGCGCAAAGTGCCGTGGCCGGCGGCGGTCGCTACGACAATCTGCTGAAAGAGTTGGGCGGACCCGCAATTCCGGCAACCGGTTTTGCTATCGGCTTTGACAGACTGGCGGAGCTCGCCGGTTTGAATGCCTCCGATCTAGTTCAAAAGCCGGATCTTTTCCTGGCAGCCCTGGGGCCGGAGGGTCGATCACTGGCGTTCAATTGGGTCTGCAAGCTCGGCCTGGAAGGCATCCGGACAGAGATGGACTTCGGCAATAGCAGCCTGAAAGCCCAGATGAAACGGGCTGATAAACTGGGCTGCGCCTATGTGCTGATTCTGGGCGACAACGAAATCAAAACCGGCGCAGCGATTGTTCGTGATATGCAGACCAAGGAGCAATTCTCGATCCCTTTACCCGATATCATTCAGGGGATTAAGAAAGTTATTCGGCAGTAGTCAGTTGTCCCTTGTTCGTTGTGTATTAATTGAAAGGAGCAAAACGGCCTTGTCTAACCAATTGGGAGACATGCGACGAACTCACAGCTGTGGCGAGCTGTGTGCCAAAGATGTCGAGAAAGAAGTTATTTTGATGGGCTGGGTGCTGCGTCGCCGGGATCACGGCGGTGTCATTTTTGTTGACCTGCGTGACCGCGAAGGAATCACCCAGGTGGTGTTCAACCCCGAGGTGAATGAAGCCGTGCACGCCAAGGCCCATGTCATTCGCAATGAATATGTGCTGGCTGTGCGGGGGAGCGTCGATCCCAGGCCGGAAGGGATGATCAATCCCAATTTGCGGACCGGGGACATCGAGGTGACGGTATCCGAGTTAAGAATATTGAACAGCGCTCAAACGCCGCCGTTTTTGATTGAAGACAATGTGGATGTCTCGGAGAGCATCCGCCTGAGTTATCGGCATTTGGACCTGCGGCGGCCGCAGCTCCAACGCAAT